>JBJFAC010000189.1:0-3241 GCA_051887715.1 Candidatus Neoclostridium sp. | reverse complement strand
AATTTTCTGCAACGTTTCAAGCGAAACGCTTTCGTTTTTATATGATATCTCCGCCGCCTCGATGGTTCTGCCGAGCGGTACGCCCGCCTCCGCCTGATTTTCGAATTCCAGTACAAACGCACCGTAATTATAGCCGAAAACGTCCTTTTTGTCAACGGAAGAATCATAGGCAAACCCGATTCCGTTCCCGAAGCACGCTTTCATCACGCCTTCCGCTACGCCGCCGTATACGGGAGTATATGCCGAAACGGCTTTTTTCTCGCGCAGGAGCCTTTCCGTAAGCCGGAAATTTCGTATCAGCGACGCGGGAACGGGCAAACCGTTTTTATCGTATTCCGGCTTTAACAGCGTTACGATACGTCCCGCTTTTTTAAATTCAGGCGAAACGGCGTTCTGCGCTTTGCCCACGGTAACCGCGAAAGATACGAACGTGGGCGGAACGTCGATATGCTCGAACGTGCCGCTCATCGAATCTTTGCCGCCGATCGCCGCGCAGCCTAAATCGATCTGCGCTCTGAACGCGCCGAGCAGAGCGGCAAGCGGCTGTCCCCAGCGCCCGGCGTCGCGCCCCGTACGGCAGAAATATTCCTGAAACGTAAGGTATACGTCCTGAAACGGCGCGCCGCTCGCTATCAGTTTGGAAACGCTTTCCACCACCGCCAGATACGCGCCGTGATACGGGCTTTTTTCCGCGATATACGGGTTGCCGCCCCACGACATAAACGAAGCGGTATCCGTATGTCCCTTTTCCACCGATATCAGATGCGCCATCGCCTGCGGCGGCGTCGTCTGATTTTTTCCGCCGAACGGCATAAGCACCGTGCCCGCGCCGATTGTGGAATCGAAACGTTCGGCAAGTCCGCGCTTGGAACAAACGTTTAAATCGGCGGCAAGCGCGCGGTAACCTTCCGCAAAACTTTCGGGCAGTGATTTATCGAAATTTTTTGCTTTCGCGGGAGCGGCGCAGGCGTGTTTTTCCGCGCCGTTGGAATTTAAAAATTCCCTCGAAACGTCCACGACGGTCTCTCCCTGCCATTTCATAACGAGACGAGGCGTTTTTGTAACCTCCGCGACCACGGCGGCTTCCAGATTTTCCGCGCTTGCCAAAGCGATGAATTCTTCCGCTTTGTCCTTTTCCACGACCACAGCCATACGCTCCTGCGATTCGGATATTGCAAGCTCGGTGCCGTCCAGCCCCTCGTATTTTTTCTTTACCTTATCGAGATCGACTTCTATGCCGTCGGCAAGCTCGCCTATCGCCACCGAAACGCCGCCCGCGCCGAAGTCGTTACAGCGCTTTATAAGGCGTGTAGCCCGTTCGTTTCTGAACAGACGTTGCAGTTTTCTCTCTTCGGGCGCGTTGCCCTTCTGCACCTCCGCGCCGCAGGAGGAAAGCGAGCCGAGCGTGTGCGATTTGGACGAGCCCGTCGCTCCTCCGCAACCGTCTCTGCCCGTTCTGCCGCCCACCAGAATGATTTTATCTCCCGGCTCGGGCTGTTCGCGCCGCACGTTTTTAGCGGGAGCCGCGGCGATCACCGCGCCGATCTCCAGCCGCTTTGCGACGTATCCTTCGTGATATATCTCGTCCACCTGCCCCGTTGCAAGCCCTATCTGATTGCCGTAGGAAGAATACCCGGCAGCCGCCGTGGTAACTATTTTACGCTGGGGCAGCTTGCCCTTCATCGTGTCCTTTACGGGAGCAAGCGGATTCGCCGCGCCCGTAACGCGCATTGCCGCGTACACGTAGCTTCTGCCCGAAAGCGGATCGCGGATCGCTCCGCCGATGCAGGTAGCCGCTCCGCCGAACGGCTCGATTTCCGTGGGATGATTGTGAGTTTCGTTTTTGAACAAAAGCAACCAGTCCTCGTCCTCGCCGTCAACGCTTACCTTGATTTTAACGGTGCAGGCGTTGATCTCTTCCGATTCGTCCAATTTGCTCAGTAGTCCGCGGCGCTTCAGTTCTTTCGCCGCTATCGTCGCCAGATCCATCAGCGTTACGGGCTTTTTGCGGTTAAGCTTGTTTCGCACCGCCATATATTCGTCGAACGCCTCCTGCAAAAATTCGTCCTCGAACGAAGCGGAATCGAGCGTGGTAAGAAACGTGGTATGGCGGCAGTGATCCGACCAATAAGTGTCGATCATGCGGATTTCCGTAAGCGTGGGTTCGCGCCCTTCCGTGCGGAAATAATCCCTGCAAAAAATCACGTCGTCCGCGTCCATGGCAAGCGCGTACTTCTTTACGAATTGCTCCGCGTCCTCTTCGGTCAGCGAAAGAAAACCGTCCACCGTTTGCACTTTCGCGGGAACGGGCGCGTCGAAACGCAGCGTTTCCGGCTTGTCAAGCCCTGCCTCGCGGCTTTCCACGGGATTTATAACGTGTTTTTTGATCGCCTCGAATTCTTCCGGCGTAACGCTTCCGTACACGGCGTAAATTTTAGCGGTGCGCACGATGGGGCGCTCCTTCTGCGAAATGAGCTGAACGCACTGCGCCGCGGAATCCGCGCGCTGATCGAACTGACCGGGCAGATATTCCACGGCAAAGACTTTCGCGCCGCATAAGTCGATTTCTTCCGTCGCCGTATCCATCTGCGGCTCGGAAAACACCGTGCCGACGCAATAGTCGAACAGCGCTTTTTCCATACCCTCCGCGTCGTAACGGTTGATAACGCGAATGCTTTGCACGCCGTCGATCTCGAGAAATTCCTTTACCTCGCTTAACAAAGCCTGCGCCTCGTGATCGAATCCGCGCTTTTTTTCAACAAAAATTCTGTAAACCATTTTTCGTTTTCTCCGATGTTTTTCTCTGCCGCGCCGCCGCTTTGGCGATTGCAGGGCTTCGTTTTTTCAGTCGCCGAATTATTTTCGTCTTTCGGTTGCCGCCCTCGCCTTTAACGCGCGCGCTCCGATATCGCGCCGCATATAGGCGTTTTCAAAGCCCGTTTTCTCCGCCAGAGCGTACGCCTTTTCCACCGCGCGCTGCAGAGTATCCGCCTCCGCCACGACTCCGAGAACGCGGCCGCCGCTCGTTTTAAGCGCGCCGCCCTCGTTTTTTGCTCCCGCCACGTAAATATATTCGTTTTCGCCCGTCTGCGGAAGCGTGATTTCGTAGCCCGTACGATATTCCACGGGATACCCGCGTGAGGCAAGCACCACGCAACAGGTCGCGCCCGAACCGAAGCGCACGTCCTCCGCTTTAAGCCGTTTTTCGCGCACGGCAAGCATTATTTCAAGCAGATCGCTT
>JBJFAC010000188.1:0-3249 GCA_051887715.1 Candidatus Neoclostridium sp. | reverse complement strand
GTCGAACGTAAAAAGAGTATACCGCGAAAGCGTGACGGAACTTAAAAAGCTCTACGACATCGGCGACGAGGTGTTTACCAAGGCGGACTTCGGTAAAGTAGATTTCTCCGACGTGGAATACGTATTTTCCACCTGGGGGATGCCCGCCGTTTCCGAAGAGGAAATAAAGCGGTATTTTCCGCGAGTAAAAGCGTTGTTCTACGCCGCAGGATCGGTTCAACGGTTTGCGCGTCAGTTTATAAATTGCAACGTAAAGGTATTCAGCGCGTGGCAGGCAAACGCAATACCCGTGATCGAATACGCGGTATCGCAAATTCTGCTTGCAAATAAGGGCTATTTTCAGTTGGCGTGGCGCACTAAACTCGGTTACGACGAGGCAAGGCGTTTTGCCGCCTGCTACAAGGGCAATTACGGCGCGAAAATAGGAATACTCGGCGACGGAGCGATAGGCTCGCAGGTAATAGAAAGACTGCGCGAATACAAACTGCAAATATACGTTTATTCTATCACGATGAGCAAGGAGCGCGCCGAGGAGCTGGGCGTCAAGCTTGCGTCGCTTGAAGAAATTTTCACCGAATGCGACGTAATTTCCAACCATCTTGCCGATAACGCCGAAACCAAAGGAATTATCCGTAAGGAGCTTATAGACGGGCTGAAGGATTATTCTACCTTCATCAACACCGGTAGGGGCGCGCAGGTGGACGAGAGCGCTCTCATCGGTAAATTAACGAAAAATCCGACGATCACCGCCGTTCTGGACGTTACCTTTCCCGAGCCGCCGAAAGCGGACAGTCCGCTCTACCTGCTTCCCAACGTCGTGCTCACGCCGCACGTGGCAGGAAGCAGCGGAAACGAGGTGTGCCGTATGGCGGAATATATGCTGGAAGAGGCAAAGCGCTTTGAAAAAGGCGAAAAGACGCGGTTCGAGGTAACCCGAGAAATGCTGGAAACCATGGCGTAAACGAAAGAAAGCGTTTTTGTAAAAATCAACGAGGTGAGATATGAAAAGAACGGGTATGTGCTCGGTCACGTTCAGAAATAAAAGCGCGGAAGAAATAATCGCGCTGGCAAAAGAAAACGGCTTGGAATACGTGGAGTGGGGAGGCGACGTGCACGTCCCCGCAGGCGATTTTTCCGCGGCGGAAAAAGTGCGACTGCTTTGCAAAACCGAGGGAATTAAAATCGCGTCGTACGGCAGTTATTACCGCTTCGACGGCTTTGACGATTTCGTAACCGTTTCCAAAACGGCGAAAACTCTCGGAGCCGGGACGGTGCGCGTTTGGGCAGGCAGTAAAAACAGCAATGATTTTTCGTTAAAAGAGTTCGCGGACCTGACCGAAGCGGTGAAAAAGTGTGCGGATCACGCCGCGGCAAACGGTCAGACGGTAGCATTCGAGTACCACCACGGAACGTATTGCGACAACGCTCAGTCCGCTTTGAAACTGCTCCGCGAGGTCGATAGAGAAAACGTAAAAACCTATTGGCAGCCTATGTATTGGCTGAACGCTTCCGAAGAAGAAAAATTTGCCGCAGATAAACTGTCGATAGAAGCGCTGAAGGACGAAATAGTAAACGTGCACGTTTACTGCTGGAAAAACGGATCCGACCGCCGCGCGCTTTCCGAAGGCTCGGAGCAATGGCGCGAATACCTCGCTCTTCTCCCGTGCGGCAACTATTATCTGGAATTCGTAAAAGACGACGCGCCCTGCCGGCTCGCAAAGGACGCCGCCGAGTTAATAAAACTTATAAAAGAGGACGCGGTGAGAGGAAAGAGATAAGGTTTCGACAAAACACCCCTAAAAAGAGCTAAAAACGCGCTTTTACGGCCTTGCAAATCGCGCTCCGTGATATATAATATAAACAAAAAAAGGAGGACGATATATGGCAGAAAACAAAAGCGATTACTTCGGGCTGAGCTACGTCGCAAGCATAATTCTCGCGATTATTCCGATAACGAGTATGGTGTGCGGCGTAATCACGAGATTTACGGAGGGAAAATACGTGGCGGGCTTACTCCGAGTACTGCTGGGGTGGAACGTGATCTGGATCTTGGACCTGGTTTTTATGATTATAAGAAAGCGTATTTTCCGATTAGTCAACGTGTAAAAAAGTAAAAACGCGGCTTAAGGCGCCCGAACGTGCCTTAAAGCCGTGTTTTTTATCGAGGACCGTTTGCGTCGCGCGAGAGAGCGGTATTACGACAAAAAAGTAAATATTTTAATTTTGCGTTGACTTTATTGCCTTTTTCGGTGTATAATGGTGCCGTATAAAGAACTACGGGAGAGCGCAGGCGGCATGACCGCCGCATAAAGAGAAAATGAGTAAGCTGAAACTGTTCGACGTTCAAAGGAGCTCGTTCGTGGACGGACCGGGAGTCCGCACGACCGTGTTTTTTCGCGGATGCAATCTCAATTGTAAGTGGTGCCACAACCCCGAAAGCCAATCGGGCGAGAAAAGAGTGCTGTTTTATAAGGAAAAATGTCTTGGTTGCGGAAAATGCAGCGCCGTATGCCCCGAAAAAGCGATTGCTTGCGGTGTAGTTGACTATTCCAAATGTACATTTTGCGGCAAATGCTCGGCGGCGTGTTCGGCTACCGCGCTCCGGCTTTGCGGATTCGACGCGGACGAGGACGAAGTGCTTGGTCAAATATTTTCCGACCGACTGTTTTACGGAGCCGACGGAGGAGCGACCTTTTCGGGCGGCGAATGTATGCTGTATCCCGATGAAGTGGCTTCGCTCGCGAGCAAATGTAAGCAAGCGGGAGTAAGCGTTGCGGTTGACACGGCGGGCTGTGTCCCCTGGAGCAGCTTCGCCTGCGTTTTGCCGTACGTAGACTTATTTTTGTACGACGTTAAAACGCTTAACGCCGAAAAACACGAAAAGTACGTCGGTTGCGACAATGCGTTGATAATCGAAAACCTTAAAAGTTTGTTATCTTGCGGAAAAAGAGTAATAATCCGCGTGCCCGTAATTCCGGGCGTTAACGACGAAGAAGAGGATATGCTTGCGATAAAACGCTTGCTTGAGCCATATAAAGGCGTGCGCGTGGAACTGCTTCCGTATCACAAAATGGGCGAAAACAAATACGCCGCGCTGGGCAGAAAAGCGCATTCTTTCCCCGTGCCCGATCGGGAGCGTATGCAAAAATTAAAAGACGTATTCAATTGAAAAAAAGGCGGCTTTCCGGAAAGCGCAGTTCCCATAGGGAATTTTTAGTCCACAACAAAAGTATAGCACACTATACTTCA
>JBJFAC010000187.1:0-14866 GCA_051887715.1 Candidatus Neoclostridium sp. | reverse complement strand
GCCGTTCTTGGAGAGGAACGCTAAAAACTACTACTATTTAATTATACGAGGTAAACAATAATGGTATCTTGTATCGTTGCCGCAATCGGAATAGGAGTCGTGCTTTTGTTCGGCTGTCTCGGCGAAACGCTTAACGAGAAGTCCGGACACCTCAACCTCGGTATGCCGGGAATTATGTGTATGGGTACTTTCGGCGGCTGCTTCGGCGTGGAGCTGTACCTTAAAAGTCTGCCCGACGCGGTGACCACCGTAATAGGCGTGCCCGTCGCAGGCGATAAGATCGCGCAGGAAATGTACGTTGCGAATATGCAGAATATTTCCAATCCCTCGTGGATAGTCGTGCTCGTGCTTGCCGTCGTGTTCGCAATGCTGTTTGCCGCTCTCGGCGGACTTATCTACGCCTTTTTGACCGTCACTCTCCGTTGCAATCAGAACATTACCGGTCTTGCTCTCACCACGTTCGGCGCGGGCTTTACCGATTACTTTATGGGAACGCTGTCCAAGCGCGGCTTCAACTACGCCAGCATAGCGCTTCGTAAGTCTCTTGTGGACGTTTTCCCGTCGCTTGGAAATCTGGGTTGGTTTGCCGAAATCTTTTTGTCGCACGGTATACTGGTCTATATCGCGATCGCGCTTGCCGTAGTTATGGCGATAATGCTTAAAAAGTCGCGAGTAGGCTTGAATTTGCGCGCAATAGGCGAGAATCCCGCCACCGCAGACGCCGCGGGCATCAATATTAACGCCTACAAATACGGAGCAATACTCATCGGCGCGGCGATCGCAGGTCTGGGCGGACTGTACTACGTTATGTGCGAAAGCAAAGGAAGCTGGATGAATTCTTCCACTATTCAGGCGTTCGGCTGGCTTGCCATTGCGCTCGTCATATTCGCCGTCTGGAAGCCCGGCGTTGCCGTCGCAGGCTCGCTTGTGTTCGGATTCTTGTACGTATTCAACAGCTACAGCGCGGCTTTCGGCATAAAATTGCCCGGAGCGGCTTCCGGCAGAATAGTCGAGCTGCTGCCCTACGTCGTCACGATCGTAGTGCTGATCGTAACCAGTATAATAGGCAAAAAAGAAACTCAACCGCCTGCGTCGCTTGGCGTGAACTACTTCCGCGAGGAAAGATAGAACGATATAAACCGAATCTAAAACGACTTGCCGTAAAAGCAGGTCGTTTTGCGCGCGGTAAATAAATATTTAAATTGATAAAGGAGTAAGAAAATGAAACTGGACGGATTTGTTTTGAAAGAGGGTGAACAGCCGCTTGACGTCATCAAGGACGACGGCGGCTTTACCTGTATTTTCCGCAAAATAGGAGCGGTGGGCGATAGTCTTTCGTCGGGCGAGTTCGAGGGAACGAACGCGGACGGCGGCAAGACTTATCACGATATGTACGAGTATTCCTGGGGGCAGTTTCTTGCCAGAATGACGGGCAGTACGGTTTACAATTTCTCGGCAGGCGGCATGACCGCCGAATGCTACTGCAATTCTTTTGCCGAGAAGAAAGGCTTCTGGGACGAAAAGCTGTTCTGCAACGCCTATATAATCGCGTTGGGCGTTAACGATATTTTCAATCGGCATATGGAGCCGGGTTGTGCTGACGACGTCGATTTGTCCGATTGGAAAAACAATAAACCCACCTATTTCGGCTATTATTGCCGTATAATTCAGCGGTATAAGAGCATAAACAAGGACGCGAAGTTTTTTCTCGTAGTGCCGCCGGCAGGGGAGCGAAACGAGGCGGACGCCGACGCCGTACAAAAAACGTTGTACGGTATCGCCGCGCTTTTCGACAACGCTTTCGTTATAGATCTTCGCCGCTACTGCGTGCCGTACGACAGGGATTTTCGCCGTAACTTCTATCTGGGCGGGCACATGAACCCGATGGGTTACGCGCTGACCGCCAAGATAATCGGCTCGTATATCGACTACATTATAAGGGCGAATCCGCGCGACTTCGCTCAGGTAGGATTTATGGGAACGCCGTACCGCAACACGCAGGACGAGTTCGATAAATAAACATTGTATTTTAGAACAAAATAACCGCATGTTAAGGATGTTTTTATGATTTTATACTATATTCGCCACGGACAGCCGAACTATGAACGGAATTGTCTTACCGAACTCGGGAAAAAGCAGGCGTTGCTGCTTTCGCGTCGCGTCGATCTGAACGGAGTCGAAGCCGTATTTTCTTCGCCGTCCCGACGTGCCGTGCAGACGGCTATGCCGACGGCAAACGCGCTCGGAAAAGAAATAAGCGTTCTCGATTGGTGCGACGAGGATATAGCATGGAAGTTTTTCGTGAATCAAACGCCGGAGGGAAAACGCTGGTACTATCAGAACGACGCCGGTATCCGCACACTCGCAAAGGTTCAGGATGAGGGAAAAGAGTGGTGGAAAAACGGCGTTTTCGGCGCGGAAACGGGAAAAGGCGTCGCATTTTACGAAAAATACGCCGATGAGTTTTTGTCTTCGCTCGGATTTAAGTACAACAGGCAGGACAACGCGTATAAATGCACGGGCGCGAAGTATAGAAAAGTCGCGTTGTTTGCACACGAGGGTGCCGGCTATGCGATCTTGTCGGCGATAACCGCTATTCCTTACCCCGATTTAACGCGGCTATACAATTATCACACGGGAGTTACGACGCTGATTTTCGACGAGAGCAAAGAATTTATCGTTCCCGAAATCGCGGCGTTTTCGGATACGCGGCATTTGCCTGCAGACTTGATTACAAAATAACGTCGGCGCGTTGAATTATCGGCGCGTCGGCGCATTTTTTATGTCCTTACGGCTCATCTTAAATACGGAAGAAGGCGTCGGTCGCTTTTGCAGAGGCAAGCCGAAACGGTTCGTACTGTTTTTTGAAACGTTTTTGTGCCCGCCGGGTATTTACTGCGCAAGAAAATCAAAAACAACTGCGTATTTTTACTTGACATATACCCCATAAGGGTATATAATATAGGCAAGATACCCAACCGGGGTATAACGGAGTGTGCGTATGACGGAAAAAGAAGAATGTGGCTGCCGTAAAAAGAGCACCGCGCGTTCCGAGGAAGAACGTCAAAAGCTGATACATCGGCTTAACCGTATCGAGGGACAAATAAGAGGAATTCGCAAAATGGTGGAAAAGGACGAATATTGCACGGATATACTGATCCAGTCGTCCGCCGTGAGCGCCGCGTTAAACGCGTTCAACAAGGAACTGCTGGCAGGACATATCCGCGGTTGCGTTGCGCGCGACATTCGCGACGGCAAAGACGAGGTTATCGACGAATTGTTGGTAACTCTGCAAAAGTTGATGAAATAACGGAGGCAAAGCGGAAAACCATGAGACAGTTTAACGTAACCGGTATGAGCTGCGCCGCCTGCAGCGCGCGCGTGGAAAAAGCCGTGTCCGAAGTAGAAGGCGTAACGTCCTGCGCGGTAAATCTGCTTACAAATTCGATGAGCGTTGAAGGCTCGGCAAGCGACGACGCGGTGATCTCCGCCGTGCAAAAGGCGGGATACGGAGCAAGCGTCAAGGGCGAGGCGCAAGCCAAGGGCGAAAAGAGTAGTCTTAAGGACAAGCAAACGCCCGCTTTAATACTGCGACTGTGCTTTTCGGCGGCGTTTACGCTGATTCTGATGTATTTTTCAATGGGAAATATGTTCTTTCCGAAGGTTTTTCCCTTGCCGCCCTTTATGGAGGGGAACGTCGTCGCCGTAGGAATAATGCAGGCTTTGCTTGCGGCGGTCGTTATGGTGATCAATCAGAAATTTTTCGTAAGCGGCTTTAAAGCGGCGATTCACGGCGCGCCTAATATGGACACGCTGGTGGCGCTCGGAGCGGGCGTGTCGTTTTTGTGGAGCGTGGTAATGCTGTTCGCGGCGTCCGGAGTACAGCTTGCTTCGGGAGCGCAGGCGGCGGCGCATTACGCGCACTCGTTTTATTTCGAGACGGCGGCAATGATCCTGACGCTGATCACCGTGGGGAAAACGCTTGAATCGGCGGCAAAGGGCAAAACGGCGAACGCAATAAAAAGCCTTATGGACCTTGCTCCGAAAACGGCTTGCGTCGTGCGCGACGGAAAGCAGACGACCGTGCCCGTCGAGCAAGTGGCTGTGGGCGACGAGTTCGTCGTGCGGCCGGGTGAGAGCGTGCCCGTGGACGGAGTCGTGATAAGCGGAGTCAGCGCGGTCAACGAAGCCGCTCTGACGGGCGAGAGCGTGCCCGTGGACAAAAAAGAGGGCGACGGAGTGTGGACGGCAACCGTCAACAGTTCGGGCTTTTTGCGTTGCCGCGCGACCGCGGTGGGCGAAAATACCACTCTGTCGCAGATAATCAAATTAGTGGAAAATACGTCGGCTACAAAAGCGCCCGTTGCTAAAATAGCCGATAAGGTTTCGGGCGTATTCGTGCCGACGGTGATCGGAATAGCGATAGTCACGCTCGCGGTGTGGCTGATAGCAGGCAGACCGTTCGACTTTGCGCTGGCAAGAGCGGTGTCCGTGCTCGTGATAAGCTGTCCGTGCGCGCTTGGACTGGCTACTCCGGTGGCGATTATGGTGGGCAGCGGAGTGGGAGCAAAGCACGGCGTGCTGTTCAAGAATGCGGAAGCGCTGGAAAAAACCGGCAAGGTGAGCGTCGTCGCTCTCGACAAAACGGGAACGGTTACCGAGGGCAGACCGACGGTTACCGACGTGCTTCCGTTCGGTTGCGGAGAGAGCGAGCTGCTTTCGCTTGCCTGCTCGCTGGAAGCCAAGAGCGAGCACCCTCTCGCCGCCGCCGTGATCTCGGAGGGTGAAAAGCGCCGTGTAGCCGTAGTCGAAACCGAGGATTTTACCGCGCTTCCGGGCAGCGGCGTCAGCGCGACGGCAAACGGAAAACGCCTTATCGGCGGCAGTTTCTCGTTCGTTTCGGATAAAATAAAACTATCAAACGAGGTAATTTCAGCCGTAAATGAACTGACAGAGGCGGGAAAAACGCCGCTTTTGTTCTGCGAGGACGACGTTTTCAAGGGCGTTATCGCGGTAGCCGACGAAATAAAAAGCGACAGCGCGGCGGCGGTTGCGGCGCTTCATTCTGCCGGCATACGCACGGTTATGATAACGGGCGACAACGAACGCACGGCAAAAGCGGTAGCCGACCGCGCGGGCATCGACGAGGTGATAGCCGGCGTCACGCCCGACGGAAAGAGCGCGGCTGTCGAAAAGCTCGGAAAGAGCGGAAAGGTGGCTATGGTGGGCGACGGAATAAACGACGCTCCTGCGCTTACGAGCGCGTTCGTGGGTATCGCCGTGGGAGCGGGCGCGGACGTAGCCAAAAACGCCGCCGACGTGGTTATAACGGGCGGCAGTCTTACGGAGGCGGTCACCGCGATAAAGCTCAGCCGCAGCGTAATTCGCAATATACGCGAAAACCTGTTCTGGGCGTTTGCGTATAACGCCTTGTGTATACCCGTTGCGGCAGGCTGTTTTACCTTTCTGGGGCTGACGATCAGCCCGGTGTGGGGAGCGGCGGCGATGAGTTTGTCCAGCTTTTTCGTGGTGATGAACGCGCTAAGGCTCAATCTGTTCCGCGGCGAAGGTAAAAAGCGTAAAAAGGGCGAAAGCGCCGAGAACGGCAGCGCTAATAATATTATAGAAACGCGCGCGCGTACGCGTAAAGAGCACGACGAAAGCGGAAGCGAGGCGAAAACCAAAACCGTAACGCTGAAAATCGACGGAATGATGTGCGAGCACTGCGAAAACGCCGTCAAAAACGCGCTGTTAAGCGTGGTCGGCGTGCTAAATGCGGACGTAAGCTTCGTCGCCGGCGAGGCGAGCGTGACCGCCGAAAAAGGCGTGGACGGGCAAAGCCTTAAAAACGCGGCGGAAAGCGAGGGCTACACGGTTTCGGAAATAAAAACCGAAAGTCGGTAGCGCAAAACCGCGAACAGACAGAAAAGTGCGGAAATAACACAAAAAGACTTGACTATTCGGATAAAAAATAATACAATATAACCGAAAAAAATAAAAAACCTCAAGGAGTATTTTTATGAACAAAAAGACTATAAGAGACGTAAACGTCGAAGGTAAGAGAGTGTTCGTCCGTTGCGACTTTAACGTACCGCTGGACGAAAACGGCAAAATTACCGACGAAAACAGAATTCAGGGTGCGCTTCCCACCATTAAGTATCTGCTCGACAACGGCGCAAAAGTAGTGCTTGCTTCGCACCTCGGTCGCCCGAAGAACGGACCGGAAGCGAAATTCAGCTTAAAGCCGGTTGCGGACAGACTCAACGAACTGCTCGGCGGCAAGGTCACCATGGCAAACGATGTAATCGGCGAGGACGCGCAGGCTAAGGTAGCCGCTTTGAAGAACGGTGAAGCCGTACTGCTTGAAAACGTCCGTTTCCATAAGGAAGAGGAGAAAAACGTTCCCGAATTTGCCGAAAAGCTGGCAGGCTTTGCCGATATTTTCGTCAACGACGCCTTCGGTACCGCTCACCGCGCTCACGCTTCCACCGAAGGCATTTCGCACTACGTCAAAACCTCGGTAGCAGGCTTCCTCATCGAGAAGGAGCTGGAGGTTATGGGCGGCGCGCTTTCCGATCCCAAGCGTCCTTTCGTCGCTATTCTGGGCGGAGCAAAGGTCTCCGACAAGATCGGCGTTATCAACAACCTGCTTGAAAAGGTGGACAAGCTGCTCATCGGCGGCGCAATGGCTTATACCTTTATCGTCGCAAAGGGCGGTAAAGTGGGCAACTCCAAGCTCGAAGCGGACAAGGTCGAGCTCGCAAAAGAACTGCTTGAAAAGGCAAAGGCAAAGGGCGTGGAACTGTACCTGCCCGTAGATACCGTTATCGCACGCGAGTTCAGCGCCGACGCAGAGAGCGACGTTTGCGAAACTATGGCTATCCCCGAAGGCTGGGAAGGTCTGGACATCGGCCCCAAGACGGCGGCAATCTTCGCGGACGTTATCAAAACCGCAAAGACGGTCATCTGGAACGGTCCTATGGGAGTGTTCGAGTTCCCCAAATTCGCAGTGGGAACCAAGGCGGTCGCTCAGGCGCTTGCAGACAATCCCGATGCGATAACCATCATCGGCGGCGGGGATTCCGCGGCTGCAATCGAACAGCTCGGCTATGCCGATAAGGTAACTCACATCTCCACCGGCGGCGGAGCTTCGCTTGAGTTCCTCGAAGGAAAAGTATTGCCCGGTATCGCTTGCCTCAACGACAAAAACTAACAGGGCGAAAAACCTAAAATTAAAAACGAACGGAAGTCGTACTTTCAGCGGCTTCCGTTTTTTACTTCAAAGAACGGAAGAGGAAAAAGCGCGGTGGCGTCGGAAAGAAGCGACTGCGCCCCGAAAAGCGGCTGTCCGGCGCGCGAATTTTACCGTTTTTTAAAAAATCCCGAAAAAAACTTTAAAAAAGCTTGAAATCGGCGTAAAAACGTTTGACAACGGGGCTAATTTCGTTTATAATTATGAGGCTATGCTGTAGTATAGCGCAATTTTCGGGCACGGGTTGATGTCGGAGATTGCCGCGGTAAAATTAGCTAATGCCGCGGATAACTCAGACGGACAAGTGCGGAAATCATCCGTGCGATGCAACGGAAGTCGTGGAGGAGCGCAAAGCTCTTTAAATTAGCCCGAAAAATGACACGCACGACCAAGTTGTTGCAAATGCTGTTGGAGGATAAAAATGGCAAGTCAAAAAATTCGTATCAAGCTGAAAGCATACGACCACGAGCTGATCGACCAGTCGGCTGCTCGAATCGTAGAAACGGCTAAGAAGACGGGCACGAAGGTCAGCGGTCCCATTCCGCTGCCGACGGAAAAAGAAGTAGTAACCATACTGCGTGCCGTACACAAGTACAAGGATTCGCGCGAACAGTTCGAGATCCGCACGCATAAGAGACTGATCGATATTTACAGTCCCAGCGCAAAGACAGTTGACTCTCTTATGAAACTGGATTTACCCGCGGGAGTAGACATTCAGATCAAGTTATAAGTCACGCGGAGGTAGATAATTATGAAAAAAGCGATTTTAGGTAAAAAGCTCGGCATGACTCAGATATTCGACGAAACCGGAATTATGATCCCGGTAACCGTAGTGGAAGCAGGTCCTATGACGGTAGTGAGAAACAAGACCGTCGAGAACGACGGCTATAAAGCCACCGTCGTAGCGTTCGGCGACGTTGCCGAAAGAAAGGTCAACAAGCCCGAAGTCGGAACTTACAAGAAAGCAAACGTAACTCCCAAGAAGTATATGAAGGAATTCAAATACGACGACGAGTACGAAGTGGGCGCAACCATTACCTGCGAAATGTTCGCAGCCGGCGATCGCGTTGACGTATCGGGCATTACCAAAGGCAAGGGATTCAGCGGCGCAATCAAGAGATGGAACCAGCATCGTCTTAAGATGACTCACGGTACCGGCCCCGTGCACCGCAGCCTCGGTTCTACCGGTGCAAACTCCACGCCCAGCAAGGTTATCAAGGGATTGCACATGGCAGGACAGTACGGTCACGAGAACGTCACCATTCTCAACCTCACGGTTGTTAAGGTCGACGCCGAAAAGAACGTTCTGCTTCTTAAAGGCGCAGTGCCCGGACCTAAGAACGGTCTGGTCGCAGTAAGAGAAAGCGTCAAAGCCAAGAAGAACTAAACGGAGGATTGAAAGATGCCAAGCATAAAAGTTTTAAATCAAAACGGCGCAGAAGTATCTACGATGGAGCTGGACGAAAGCGTATTCGGAGCCGAATACAGACAAGCCCTCATTCATCAGGTAGTCGTCGCGCAGTTGAACAATAAAAGACAGGGCACCAAGTCCACGCTTACCCGCACGGAAGTTCGCGGCGGCGGAATAAAGCCCTGGAGACAGAAGGGCACCGGCAGAGCGCGTCAAGGCTCTATCCGTTCTCCCCAGTGGACGGGCGGCGGAGTCGTATTTGCACCCAAGCCCAGAGATTTTTCTCAGAAGGTCAACAAGGTTGCAAAGCGTAACGCACTCGTAAGCGCGCTTTCCGCAAAGCTTGCAGACGGCAATATGATTGTCGTGGACAAGATCGCGCTTGAAAACGCAAAAACCAAGGAAATGGTTGCCGTAATGAAAGCTCTGGGCGTGGAAAAACGCGCGCTGCTCGTCGTAACCAACGAAGACGCCGCAGTCGTGAGAGCCGCTAAGAACATTCAGACCGTTACCACCGTGGCAAGCGAACTCATCAACGTGTACGACCTCGTTGCAAACGAAAAGCTGGTCGTCACCGTGGATGCCGTCAAGAAAATCGAGGAGGCATATAAAGCATGAACGCTTTCGAAATCATAAAGAAACCGATCCTCTCCGAAAAGAGCTACGCAGGCATTGCTTCTAAGAAGTACGTTTTCGTGGTCGATTCGAGAGCCGATAAGACGCAGATCAAAAACGCAGTCGAACAGGCGTTCGGCGTCAAGGTCGCAAAGGTAAACACCGTAAACGTTCGCGGCAAGCTCAAAAGACAGGGCAGAAGCGAGGGCTACACCGCCGCATACAAAAAGGCGTACGTAACGCTCACCGCCGACAGCGACGCAATCAAATTCTTCGAGAGTTTGGCTTAACGGAGGAATTTAAGAATTATGGCTATTAAAAGATTCAAACCCATTACTCCGGGTACAAGACAGAAATCGGTAAGCACCTTCACCGAGGTCACCACCGAAAAGCCCGCCAGATCGTTGGTGGTTTCCATCAGCAGAACGGGCGGCAGAAACAATAACGGCAGAATTACCGTTCGTCACATCGGCGGCGGCAACAGAATCAAATACCGTATCATCGACTACAAGAGAAACAAGGACGGCATTCCGGCAAAGGTCGCAACCATCGAGTACGATCCCAACCGCACCGCTTACATCGCTCTTCTGAACTACGCAGACGGCGAAAAGAGATACATTCTCGCTCCTTTGGGACTCACGGTCGGCGACACCGTCGTTTCCGGACCGGAAGCGGACATCAAGGCGGGTAACGCGCTCCCCATCGAAAACATTCCCGTAGGTACCCTGGTACACAACGTCGAATTGCAGCCCGGTAAAGGCGGACAGATGGTAAAAACCGCAGGCGCGTTCGCTCAGCTTATGGCAAAGGAAAACGGATACGCAACGTTGCGTCTCCCCTCCGGCGAAATGAGAAAGGTTCTGCTTTCCTGCAAGGCAACCATCGGACAGGTCGGAAATCTCGATCACGAGTTGGTTTCTTTGGGTAAAGCCGGAAGAAAGCGCCATATGGGCGTAAGACCTTCCGTCCGCGGCGTAGTTATGAACCCGAACGATCACCCGCACGGTGGCGGTGAAGGTAAGTCCCCCGTCGGTATGCCCAGCCCTGTAACCCCGTGGGGTAAACCCGCTCTCGGTTACAAGACCAGAAAGCACAACAAGGCAAGCGATCGCTTTATCGTTAAGCGCATCAACTAATTGAGGTGAATTATGAGCAGAAGCATTAAAAAAGGACCTTACGTAGAAGAAAGGTTGTTAAACAGAGTTAAGGCCCAGATGAATACTACCGATAAAAAGGTAATTAAAACCTGGTCCCGTTCGTCCACCATATTCCCCGAATTCGTAGGCTGCACCATTGCCGTTCACGACGGAAGAAAACACGTTCCGGTATATTGCACCGAAGAAATGGTAGGACACAAGTTGGGCGAGTTTGCTCCCACCCGTACCTTCAAAGGTCACGCAGGCGAGAAAACCACCTCGGGTAAATAGGAGATAGATTATGGCAACCAGAAGCAAAACCAAAACCGCTAATCGCATCGAGAACAAGGATAAAAGACCTTGCGCTCACGCAAATTACGTTCGTATATCTCCCAGCAAGGTAAGAGTAGTTATGGATATCGTAAGAGGCAAGTCGGTAAACGACGCTCTCGCTATCCTCAAAGCAACGCCCAAGGCTGCAAGCGAGATCGTATACAAGGTTATTTCGTCCGCATGCGCCAATGCCGAGCATAACAACAATTTGGCGCGCGCCGATCTGTACGTCGCAGAGCTTTATTGCGACGGCGGCCCTATCTTAAAGCGCGTTAACCCCGTTTCCAAGGGCAGAGCGTATCGCATCAACAAACGCACCAGCCACGTCACCGCCATTCTGGACGAAATGAAGGAGGAGAGATAAAATGGGACAGAAAGTTAATCCGCACGGTTTAAGAGTAGGCGTTATTCAGTCGTGGGATACCCAATGGTTCGCAAACAAGAAAGACTTTGCGAAGTATCTCAAGGAAGACAACGTTTTAAGAAAATACATCAAGGAAAAGTACTACACGTACGGTATCGCTTCCATCGGAATCGAGCGCAGCCAGGATAAAGTCGTCATCAACATTCACACCTCCAAGCCCGGTATGCTTATCGGAACCAAGGGCGCAGGCGTAGAACAGCTTAAAAACGAGCTGTACAAGCTGATCGGCAAAAAGACCATTCACATCAACGTGCTCGAGGTCAAGAAGCCCGATATGGACGCAACGCTGGTTGCAGAGTCCGTAGCGCTTCAGCTTGAAAAGAGAAGCTCGTTCAGAAGAGCGATGAAGCAGGCTATGTCCCGCGTCATCAGAAGCGGAGCAAAGGGCGTGAAGATCAAGGTCGGCGGTCGTCTCGACGGCGCTGAAATCGCAAGATCCGAAAGCTATCACGAAGGTTCCATTCCGCTGCAGACCATCCGCGCGGACATCGATTACGGCGTTGCGGAAGCGCACACCACGTTCGGTATCATCGGCGTAAAGGTATGGATCTACAAGGGAGAAGTCCTTCCTACCATAAAGACTGAAGGAGGTAATAACTAATATGTTAATGCCTAAAAGAGTTAAAAGACGCAGAGTACATCGCGGCAGAATGAAAGGCAGAGCAATCGCAGGCAGCAAGATCGCATACGGCGAATTCGCTCTCGTCGCTATGGAACCCGGACAGATCAAGTCCAACCAGATCGAAGCAGCCCGTATCGCAATGACGCGTTATATCAAGCGTGGCGGACAGGTATGGATCGACATATTCCCCCACAAGCCCATGACCAAGAAACCCGCCGAAACCCGTATGGGCTCCGGAAAGGGCGCTCCCGAATACTGGGTAGCGGTCGTGCAGCCGGGCAGAGTTATGTTTGAAATGGCAGGCGTAAGCGAGGAAGTTGCCAGAGAAGCGCTGCGTCTTGCGTCGCACAAACTGCCCATCAAGTGCAAGATTGCAAAGAAGGAAAAAGAAACCGAGGAGGCTAACGCATAATGAAAGCTCGCGAACTCAGAGAAATGAAAAATGAAGAGTTGAACGTTAAGCTCGGCGAACTCAAGCAGGAACTTTTCAACCTTCGTTTCAACCACGCTACCGGACAGCTTACCAACCCTATGCAGATCAACACCTGCAAGAAGGATATCGCTCGCATCAAGACTATCCTGAAAGAAAGAGAACTTAATGCGTAATCGGAGGTTACTATGGCAGAATTAGTTAGAAATGAAAGAAAGGTCAGAGAGGGCGTCGTCGTCTCCGATAAAATGGACAAGACCGTAGTAGTCGCCATTAAGGACAAGGCAAAGCATCCTCTTTACAAAAAGACCATCAATAAAACCAAGAAGCTCAAAGCTCACGACGAGAAGAACGAATGCGGTATCGGCGATACCGTCGTAATCGAAGAAACCAGACACCTTTCCAAGGACAAGTGCTGGAGAGTCGTCGAGATCGTTGAGAAGGCTAAATAAGGAGAGAAACAATTATGATACAACCACAGTCATACTTAAAGGCTGCTGACAACAGCGGCGCTAAGGAGCTTATGTGTATCCGCGTTTTAGGCGGTTCTTTCCGTAGAAGCGGCAACATCGGCGACGTCATCGTCGCTTCCGTCAAGAGCGCAACCCCCGGCGGCACCGTCAAGAAGGGCGACGTCGTTAAGGCGGTAATCGTTCGCACGCATCAGGGCATCAACCGTCCCGACGGATCGCATATCCGTTTCGACGACAACGCGGCGGTTATTATCGACAATCAGAAGCAGCCGAGAGGAACTCGTATCTTCGGACCGATCGCAAGAGAACTTCGCGACAGAGATTATATGAAGATTATATCTCTCGCTCCGGAAGTAATTTAACGAGGAGGCAGAAAAATGAGTTTAAATGTTAAAAAGGGCGATACCGTCGTAATTCTCACCGGAAAGGATCAGGGCAAGACCGGAAAAGTTATTTTCGCCAGCCCCAAGACCGGCAGAGTTGTCGTTGACGGCGCAAACGAAATCACCAAACACGTCAAGGCGCGTTCCGCTAACGAGCAGAGCCGTATCGAAAAGAAAAACGGCACCATCGACGCAAGCAACGTCATGATCCTCTGCCCCGAATGTGGCAAGGCTACCAGAGTGGCAAATAAAGAAGTTGACGGAAAGAAGATCCGCGTATGCCAGAAATGCGGCGCGGCTCTCGACGTCAAAGCCGAAAAGGCGGATAAAAAAGCGGCAAAGAAAACCGCTAAAACCGCTAAAACGGCAACCGAGAACACCGAAGCTCCGGCTAAGAAGACCAGAAAGTCCAAGAAAGCCGACGAAGAGCAGGCGTAAGGAGGGTAAGGCTTAATTATGGCAACTGCAACTAATGAGAGAAATCGTCTTTTGACGCAGTACAAAGAGGAAATCGTTCCCGCTCTCATCAAAGAAAAAGGTTATAAGAACGTAAACGAAGTGCCTGCTCTCGAGAAGATCGTCGTCAACATGAGATTGGGCGACGTAAAAGACAACTCCAAGAGCATGGGGCTTGCAATCAAAGAGCTCGAAGCGATTTGCGGACAGAAAGCAATCGTCACGAAGGCAAAGAAGTCGGTTGCAAACTTCAAGCTCAGACAGGATCAGGCAGTCGGCGCAATGGTAACGCTGCGCGGCGCTAAAATGTACGAATTCCTCGACAAGCTGATCTCCATCGCGCTGCCGCGCGTCAGAGACTTCCGCGGTATCAACGGTAAGGCTTTCGACGGAAGAGGAAATTACGCGCTCGGCGTTAAAGAGCACATCATTTTCCCCGAAGTTTCTTACGAGCTCGTAGAAAAAGTACGCGGTTTCGACGTTTGCATCGTCACCACCGCTAAGACCGACGACGAGGCAAAGTCGCTTCTTGTAAAGCTTGGAATGCCTTTCAAGAACTAACAGGATTAAGGAGATAATAAAATGGCTAAAAAAGCAATGATCAACAAGCAGCAGAAAACTCCGAAGTTCAGCACTCGCGCATACACGAGATGCTCCATCTGCGGAAGACCGCACGCTGTTTTGAAGAAGTACGGTATCTGCCGTATATGTTTCAGAAACCTGGCTTACAAGGGTGAAATTCCCGGCGTAAAGAAGTCCAGCTGGTAATAGGAGGTTAATATGGTAGTTACAGATCCCATAGCAGATTTGCTTACAAGAATCAGAAACGCAATGACGGCAAAGCACGAAACCGTTACCGTACCCGCCTCCAAAATGAAGAAATCCATCGTGGACATTCTTCTCAACGAAGGCTATATCAAAAACGCGGAAGTGGTTGAGGAAAACGGCCACAGCAATATCGTAATCACCTTAAAGTACGGCGCTCACGGCGAGAGAGTGATCTCCAACCTCAAGAGAGTGTCCAAGCCCGGTCTGCGCGTATATTGCGGATGCGAAGATCTTCCCAGCGTTCTCAACGGATTGGGAATCGCGATCATCTCCACCTCGAAGGGTGTTATGACCGACAAGGAAGCTCGCAAGAACAAAATCGGCGGCGAAGTACTCGCCTACGTCTGGTAATCGGAGGTCGCTATGTCAAGAATAGGTAGAATGCACATCACCGTTCCCGCAGGCGTGACCGTAGATTATAAAGATAATCTGGTTACCGTAAAGGGACCTAAAGGCACTTTGACGCAGAAAATCGAATCGCACGCTATCGACGTAAAGGTTGA
>JBJFAC010000186.1:0-14906 GCA_051887715.1 Candidatus Neoclostridium sp. | reverse complement strand
ATTGCTTGCGTGCTACGTTGGCAAGGGCAAGGGCATGAGAACCCATAAAAACCGAGCGGGACACGGGCTTGCGTTGCACACGAGCGGCGTTAAAACCTACCTTTTCGACAACGGCTTGAAAATAACCGTGCGCCCGAACGAAATTATATTTCTTCCAAAGCATTCCACCTACCGCGTCTATTCCGAAGAAGAAGGCGATTGCTACGCGATAAACTTTGACGTCGCGGAGGAAAAGCGCTTTACTCCGTTTGCCGCCAAGGTCAAAAACGCCGCGCTTTTTTTAAGACTTTTCAAAACTGCGAAAGCCGATTGGGAGCAAAAGCCGCAAGGCTTTGCGATGAGCTGTAAGGCAAGCCTGTACCGCATAATTTACGCGCTCGTGCAGGAATATTTTTCGCAGTATCTCTCGAACGACAAGCTGCGGTTGATTCAGCCTGGAATAGACTATATCCGTCGCGAATATAACAAACGTCGCATCAGCATTAAAACGGCGTCCGATCTGTGCGGAATAACGCCCGAATACTTCAGAAAAATTTTCAAGTCCCGCTTTGGCGCTTCGCCCGTAAAATACGTTAACGAACTTAAAATATCCCACGCAAAGTCCCTGCTTTCGTCCGGAATGTATTCGGTAACCGAAGCCGCCGTTCAGTCGGGCTATACCGATATGAGCTTTTTCAGCCGCGAATTCAAAAAATACGCGTCCGTCACGCCGAAAGAATTTCTCTCGTCAACCGATCTTCCCCGTTAAAGTCGCCTTTAAAAAGCAAAAAAGGCGATAAAAACGCTTGACAACCGACCGTTCGGTAGGTATAATATATACGAACCGCGAAATTGCCGGAGGGAGTAAGCGCTATGGAAAAAGGAAACACGAAAACCGCAATACTGAATACCGCGCTCGATTTATTTTCCGAGCAGGGATACGAAGCAACCTCGATCTCGCAGATAGCGGACGCCGTCGGCATACGGAAAGCGTCGTTGTACAGCCATTTCGAGAGCAAGCAGGCTATTTTGGACGAACTGATAAAGCAAGTGCTGGACGGATACGAAAAAACGTCGCTTTTTTCGCGTTCGTCGGACAAGACGGACGGTTGTTTTCCGAAAACCTGCGACGAAGTCGTGCAAGGGGTAAAAAATCAACTGACGTATATTCTGCACGATCCGTTTATAAGCAAAGCCAGAAAGATGCTCACCGTCGAGCAGTTCAGAAATTCCGAGCTTGCCGCGCTTCAGACCAAACAGAATTATGCCGACGTAACGCGTTATTTTACCGACCTCGTGCTTTATTTGCAGGAGCAGGGCGCGTTATGCGACGGCGACTCGGATATTATGGCGGCGCAATTGTGTCTGCCGATCACCGTGTGGATCAATCTGTGCGACCGCGAGCCGGAGCGCGAAGCGGAAGTTATGCAATTGACGGAAAAGCATATCCGTCAGTTTTTTAAGCTGTACCAACCGAAGGCAAGGTGATTTTATGAGTAAATACGACGCCTTGTGGGCTTGGATCGGGCAAAACGGCGCGGACAGCTTCTTTCTGACCTTCGACGAAATCGAAAAAATCGTCGGCTTTCCCGTGGACCACTCCTTTCTGACAAGCAAAAAGGAATTGACAAACTACGGGTATCAAGCGGTCAAAATTTCCCTAAAAGATCGTTTTATTATGTTCGAGAAGTCGGTTTGACCGCATTAAACGTAAAACCGAGGAGAAAAATTTATGCTTTGCACGTTAAGAAAGTGGCGTCTTTCCGACGCAAAAGCGCTTGCAAAAGCGTTATCCAATAAAAATATTCTGAATAATTTGCGCGACGGCTTGCCTTATCCCTACACGGAAAAGGACGCGGAGGAATATATAAGCGCAATGCTTGCAAGCGATAAAAACAAAGTTTTTGCCTTTGCGGTTTGCGTCGACGACAAAGCGGTGGGCAGCGTCGGCGCGTTCAGGCAAAGCAATATCCATTACAAAACGGCGGAGCTGGGCTATTACCTCGCCGAAGAATATTGGGGAAAAGGCATTATGACCTCCGCCGTCCGTCGGCTGTGCGAGACGCTTTTCCGCGAAACGGATATTATTCGGATATTCGCCGAGCCCTTCGCCGGAAACGCAGGCTCGAGGCGCGTTCTCGAAAAGGCGGGCTTTACGCTTGAGGGCATAATGAAAAACAACGCCTTCAAAAACGGAAAAGTTCTCGATATGGCGCTTTACTCGCTTATAAAAGATCCTTCGGACTCCGATCTTCCCACGGAGCAGCTCGTTTCGTCCATGACGATCACGGGTATTTTATAAAAAACACGCTTGAACTGAAAAGCCGCTTTACGGGCGGTTTTACCACGGTTTACAACTCCGCTCCAAAAGAAAAAAGGCGTAAACGCGAAAAAACGAGCGGACGGGTTCAAAGGCAATGAAAAAAAGTTTAGTATCTTCAACAATTAAAAACTTCGCGCGATTCGCCACAGCAACGGCGCTTATCCTATTTTTCTTGGCGGCGAGCGCGGCGTGCACGAACGGCGACGACTCGTTTTTCCCCGACGAGAACGGAAATATGGAGATAATTACGGGAGCGGACGGAACGATCCGAAACGGCACGGAGTACTTCTCCTATCGGGTAGAGCCGGGGTTTACGGGCGTCGTTTCCGTCGTTATATCCAAAAAATCGGGCAGACTCGATCTGGACGTATATCCCGCCGAACGGGAAAACCAAGCGGAATACAGGGGCAGAGAGCTGGACAGCGCGACTTTTTCGGTGATTCTGAGCAAACCCGGCGATTATAAGGTGCGCGTTTTTGCAAAAAACTTCGTCGGCGACTACGGAATAAGCCTGAAAACCGAGCAAATCGCTCCGCCCGAAAGCAATACGGCGGCAGTTTATTAAAAGCTCCGCGCTTGTTTCTCAAAAAAATAAAAACTCGGCAGGAAATATAAATGAAACGGTTAATAATTTACGTACACGGAAAAGGCGGCAACGCCGAAGAGGCGGAGCACTACAAGCCGCTGTTCCCCGATTGCGACGTGATAGGAATTGACTACCGCGCGCAAACTCCGTGGGAAGCAAAGGAAGAATTTTCACGCTTTTACGACCTTCACCGCCGCGACTACGCCTCCGTCGTTCTTATCGCAAACAGTATCGGCGCTTTCTTATCGATGAGCGCGCTTTCGGAAAAGAACGTTTCCAAAGCGCTGCTTATTTCGCCTGTCGTGGATATGGAAAAACTGATCTCGGATATGATGACCGCCGCAAACGTGACGGAAAGCGAGCTGGAAACGCAAAAAGAAATTATAACGCGGTCGGGCGACGTTTTGTCGTGGCGGTACCTTTGCTACGTTCGGTCGCACCCGATCGTCTGGAACAAACGCACTTACGTTCTGTACGGCGAAAACGATCTACTGACGCCCAAAGCCGCCGTCTCCGCTTTCGCGCGCCGTATCGGAGCAGAACTGACCGTAATGGAAAACGGAGAACATTGGTTTCACACGCAGGAGCAAATGCGTTTTCTCGACCGCTGGGCGCTCAGTTGCATAGCCGACGATTAACCCGAACTTGTTAAAGTTTACGTGACGACAAGCTCCGCCCGTCCTTATATCTTTATTCCTTGTAGGGGCGAGCATCGCTCGTCCTTAAATCTTTCGTTTATCACGATAAGAGCATTTGTATTCTCAACCGCCGCTTGTACTTAAAAAAAGCCTGCGACCTGTAAAATAATCTCCCATAAAAAAATCGGCGGGGAAACTGCCGATTTTCGCGCGTGGATTACAGCTCCACGTCAAACATAAGCGCCGTGTGGCGATTGTGCTCTATGCTGAATTTAATGTGTCCGTTTTCATAAAATCCGTCGCTGTAGGAATACGAGCCGGGGAAATCGGTTAATACCGTTTTGTCGCTCCAGGATTTCATATCGTCGTCGCTGATCCAGAGGCTGAGCGGAAAGCGGTCGGCAAAGCCGCATTTCTTGCTTACTATCTCTTTATTGTTGGGCGTGTGTAACAGCGCTATTCTGCCGTCGTCGAGTTTTATAAGCTTGGGCTTGTTCGACGGATTGGGTATATCCGTTCTTACGCATTTACTCCAGGTTTTTCCTCCGTCGCGACTGTCGCATCTCCAAAGCCAGCCGCTTCCGCAGCGCCGCATAAGCATAGCGACAGAGCCGTCCGACAATTCGACTATCGTGGGCTCGCTCCACGTCCACGTAGAATATATAGGCGTTCCGTCCACCTCTTTATCGTGCAGGAACATACGGCAGGCGGCGTGACGGGAGTACGATTTTCCGCCGTCGGCGCTTATTATAACGCCGCTTTCACAGTATTGCGGATCGGTAAAAACGACGGATTTTTCCTTTTTCCCGAACAGAACTCTGTCGCGCGCCTCTTTGCTGACGGGATAATATTGATACGGCGTGAGAATATTGCCGTTTTCAGTCACGATCGTGCCTCGAATAAAAGCGTATTCGGGAAAATGCGGCGGCGGTCCGGCGTTTTCCCAGGTATTGCCGTCGTCGCGGCTTTTCATCATCACGCATTTCCAGTCCAGAAAGCTGCCCGTGTGAACGGTGAGATACGCCGTTATTTCGCCGCCCGAAACGGTAACTTCCGTGCAATAAACGGCGTTCCCCGTTTCGGGATAAACGGGAATTCCGCCCGACCAGGTCTTGCCGTCGTCGTCGCTGAAATACGCGTATTCCCTGTTCTCCACGCTGGGCTCTTTGGCGCCGCCGCATTGACACAGACAGATAAGTCTGCCGCCGGGCGTTTTGCGTAAAATGGGCTCACAGCAGAGCGTGCTCGTGCAGATTTGTTCGATTCTTACGTTTTTAACCATATTCACTCCTCTCATAGGTTGATTTTTCTCGTTCGCGATAACGTAAAGCCTTGTCGCTCGTACTATTTTAGCAAACTAAAATATCAAAGTAAATTGTTTTTTATGCTGTAAATATTGATATTTCTGCTTTAATATGATATAATCGCTACGGGTGATAAAAAATGAGCGACGTATTTGCAAAATACATAAAAACGGACGGCGTAAAATTCAAGCACGCGAAAGGAATGCGCGATATCGTCGGCAAGGAATTCCACGCCTACAACGAAATACTTTTGTTTCTCGGCGGCGAGGCGGAGTTTATTTCCGAGCACGTAAAGCAACCGCTTGCTCCCGATACGCTCGTGATAATTCCCAAAGAGCGTTTTCATCAATTTTATATTTCGGGCGCGGAGGAGAATTATCACAGATGCGTGTTGAACTTTTCCGATATTCCGCAATTCGGTCGGCTTATAAAGGAAACGCTTTGCGACGTGTATCTGATTCCGAAAGCGCCCGAAGAGATCGTAAGACTGTTTTCAAAACTCTGCCGCGCGGCGGAGAGCGACTGCCCTGAAAGCGACCTTCGAGTACTGCTTTACGCCGTTCTTGCCGAACTGCTGATTGAAATAAAGGAAGAAATGAAATTTAAAAGCGCCGAAAGGACGAACGAAAGCGCGGTAAGCCCGTTTACTTCGGCGGCTCTCGAATATATAAACGGAAATCTTTCGGGCGAATTGAACCTGACGACGCTTGCCTCCTCCCTGCATATTTCCCCGTCGTATCTGTCGCATATCTTCAAAAAAGATTTGCACATTTCCGTCTACTGCTATATTCTGAAAAAGAAGCTCGTGCTTGCGCACAACAAAATAATTTCGGGAGTGCCCCCGATGCAGGCGGCGGCTTTGTGCGGCTTTAAGGATTATTCGGGCTTTTACAAAACCTATAAAAAGGAATTCGGTCTTTCACCCTCGAAAACGAAAACGGATTAAAATTCTCCGTTTCTTCTCTTTCCGTTGCCGCGGCAAAATAGCGGCTTGCGCCTCTTCGGCAAAGCGCCTCTTTCGCCCGAAAGTCGTCAAAAAAGCCAAACTCCGCGTTTTTTTGCGGCGTTCGGCTTTTTTCGTCTTTTCTTGGCGGCTCTTATTTTTTTGCGGCAACGCTTACCTCGGCTTAATTTTTACAGGTTTTTGACCACGAAATCGCGGTAAATGACGTTAGCGTTATGCTGATAGATATCGAATCCGGTGATTTTTTTATCCGGCACGTCAATCGAGTACGCAAACGTGCCGTCCACGTATACGGTAAGCGTCGTACCGCGTTTGACGAAGCTCATTTTATGCACGCCCTCGTACAGTCCGGAATTGCCGACGTAATCGGCGGAATTGCTCATTCCCTTCACCTCGGTAAACACCACCGAGTTGGTAGTGCCTCTCAGAATACGCGTGACGTAATTGTTTCCGTCGTACAGGAATTTGATATGAAACTGACCGGAAGCGTTGCGTATGCCGTTTACCTGATAGCGATATGACACCTCGAAGTCGCCGAGATCGAGCCCTCGTATTTCCTTTCTGCCCGCTCCTACCAGACTTCCGTTGCCCTGCCAGAACTGATTGACGGCAAAAACGCGTTCGCCGTACACGATATTGCCGCCGGAAACAGGCACGTTGTCCGACTTATCGTCGCAGATCGCCAAGCTGGTTTTGATAAGCGGCAGGAAAATATCGTTTCTGGCGCTCAGCCAGCTTCTTCCGTAGGAGATCGCGCCGTCCCACTGCTCGGTCGACTGATTCTGGAACCATCTCATATAATTATAATTGACGAGCGGACGCACTTCGGCGGCGAATTTATTCAGCACGGCGATGCTTTTTGCAGGCGACAGCTGATTTTTGCACAGCTCTACCGCACGATTATACAGCCTTTCTCTAAAGCCCTCGTTGGCGAGCGCGCGATTGAACAGATTGTACCTGGTCAGCGACCAACCGGACGCCACGGAAAGCAGATTGACGTTATCGCCGCCTGCCATCGAACGGCTGTTTATGGTCATATCGAGGTCGTGGAGCACAAAGCGAAGCTTGCCGTCGGTATAGGGATTGCCCTCCTGCGGCTTCGATACTCTCCACACTCTGTGGTTGTTGGAGTTGCCGACGAAGTCCCAGTTGCCTGCCCACACCTGCATTATGATGCAGTCGATCATACTCGCCTCGTCCACATACTTATCGAAGAACGCGTCGTAGGTGGCTTGATCGGCGAAGTTGTTTTCCGGATTTTCCAGATAGGCGTTCATTTCGGCGATGAAAGCGTTCGCCGCCTCTTCGTCTCCGTCCGCAACGTTATACCTGCCGCCGACGTAGTCGAAATATTGCACGTCGCCCTTCTTCACGTCATAATTGGTCTTGAAATACACGTCCGAATAATGCTCGCGCATATAGTACATACCCCAGAACTCGCCGTTGAGATACACTATCGCGGGCTTGACCGCCGCCGTCGCGACGTTGAGATCCTCGGCAAGCAGCTGCACGAACGCGTCGTTAAAGCGCAGACTGCTATCGTAGGTACTGCCGCCGTTCCACAGACGGAAGCGCGAAAATTCGGTCAGCAGCGCCTCGTCGTCGCCGCGCTTGGTGCGGTTACCGAAAATATCGAATATGACCGGCTGTTGCTTTAAGCCGTTTTCGTCCTTTGCGAAATTGAGGTGAAGCGTGCGTTGCGGATATCCGCGCGACCAGCCGCCGCCCACCTTTACCTGCGTATTCGTGGAAAAAGAATAACCCTTTTCGTCGAAAAATTCCAGATTTGCCCTTGCGGAATAATCTGTGGGCATATTACTGCCCGGCTCGTACACGTTGTTGTATATAGACGTACCCTGTCCGTTCGGAATACCGTCAAACCAGTTTTCCGTCGGCATGGACAGCGAAATTATCGGAACGTCGTCAAAGTCGTCCGAGGGATACAGAATATACGACGCCACGGTTCTTTCGATCACTTCGCCGTTCTTGACCACCGCGATATTATAAACGTAGGCAAGGTCGATAAGGTTGTAGGCGCCGCCGATCTGAGCCGTGTTGACGTATTTCGTGTGCAGGTTTTTGCTCGTTCCCGCCCATTCGAGAGCGGCGTCCACCTGAGTCGTCAGCCTGTAATCGGAAAGAGTGCCCTGCCGCCTTGCAATAGTCTTTTTGCCCTCCCACTTTACCGCGTTGCTTGCGTCGTCGGCGACGGGCGAGCAGTCGGCGGTGTAGTACACGCTCGCGCCGTACTCGGTCGTGATGAAATCCACTATCTGAGAACTCTTATATCTGCCCGGAGCGGTGTACGCGTATAAATTTTCGGTGAGCTTAACGTAGCCGCTCGGCACGGTGATCGTCTTTTTCTGCACGACGACGGTAAGCTCTGCGTAAGCGCCGTCGTAGTCTTTAAGATAACAGCGCACTACGGCAATACCCTTTTCGTTTGCCGAGATCACGCCGTTTTTAACGAATATGCAATTGCCTCCGCTGATAATCGTGTACACGAACGCGGCGTCCTCTACTTCGGGATAAACGGAAGGCGTTACTATTTCGTTTTCTCCCTCGTAAAGCGTTATCTGGCTTTTATCCAGCGTTATTTTATAATCCGGAAGTTTAACCTCTACCGTAAAAGTCGTGCTTACTCCGGTGCCTTCGACGCTCGCGCGCACGGAAGAAACGCCCTTTGCCAAAGCGGTTATTACGTCGCCGTCCAAAGCGATAAAGCTTTCGCCCTCGACGATTTCGTAAACCACCTTGACCTGCCCGTCGAAGTTTTCCGTTTTGGGCTCTATTTTTGCGCTTTCGCCCTTAATAAGCGTCACGTTCTCCACGGTGACAGTCGGCTTTTCCGTGACGGTAACGGTAAATTCGGTCTTTATTTCCGTGCCGACCAGCGCGCACTCAACCGTAGCGCTGCCGCTCTTATTTGCCGAAACTGTCATTCCGTCCACGGTAACGCAGGCGTCTTCGGGCACGGAAAGAGTAAAGCTCGCCTGTCCGTCGTAGTTTTCGATGCTCGGCTCAATTACCTTGCTTTCGCCCACGCTCAGCGTTACGTTTTGCACGTAAAGCACGGGCTCAGAGCTTTTGTCGTCCGCTCCGCACGCGGCGGCAAAGGTCACGGCAAGCGCAAGCAACGCGGTAAGCGCAACGAACACAACTTTCCTTTTCATCGTTTTCTCCTTATTTTTTGCTCTCGCATCGTTTTTCCGACGGCGCGAATTCTTTTAGCCGTCTAAACGAGGTAAACCTCGGTGTAAATCTTATCCGTATCGTCGATCGGGCGCGATTTCAGCCGATCGGGCGTGTTCACGGGGCGAAGAACGGTAACGTTTTCCGACTCGTCGAAGGGCGCGGGCTCGTCTCCCTCCGCAAAGTACGCAAGCCGAGGCGAAGATAGCGCCTGCATTATTTTCTTTGCGGAAGCACTGCCGCTTATCGCAATATAATATTCGTCCACACCGCCGTTTAATATCTCCTCGGCGACTTTTTCCACGCTCGCTTTGCCTTTCAACCTTAAATACGGCGTCATATCCGCCTCGCGACACTTTTTCAGCGCGTCGGAAAGCAGAATAACGGAACCGGAATAAAAATCGCTAAACCGCGCGCCTACGTCCACGGCAGCAACCTCCGAAAAGTCGCTTTCTTCCACCTTAATTTCGCGCTCTCCGCACTGCAGAACGGGTTGGTCGCAGCATATCAACGCGCCGTCCGCAGTCTGCATTACGTCCAGAGCAATCGCTTTGAAGCCGGCTTTCTTAGCCGCAAGTATGGCGGAAACGGTGTTTTTGGGCGCAAACGCGCTAAGTCCCCCGTCCGCAACCGCGGCAAGCGGCTCTTCCGACGAACCGGAGGTAACCTCAAGCGAGAAAAACGTTGCGCTCGCTCCGCCCGAAAAGGTCAGGGAAAGATACGCCTCGTCCACGCCGAACGGCACGAAAAAGAGCGCCTTGCTCTCCACGTAATTGTCTTTGTCAATCAAATAGCCGCCCGTACTTTTGCCGAACCGCTTCCCCCTTCTGTAATATTCCGCGTTTATAACGGCGTCGGACTGCTCCGGGCCGAACTTTTTCGCCACCCACGAGCACACGAGCACGCTGAAAGGCTTGAAATTCAGCGGAAAACGCAATTTGCCGCACCCCAAAAGTCCGGCGGAGACGGTCACCTTCCCGCGCTCCCACCGCACGTTCACTTCGGTTTTATCAAGTTTTTCCACGCTCGGTCTGCTTAATAAATTCATAGCGTTTCCCTCCGGACAAAAGCCGCTCTCGTCGACGCGCCTTCGTTTATTACTCCGTTCGTCTGTTATTATACCACACATTTGCGCGAAAATCAAGACTTACGGACATTTTTGTTGCCTTGTTTTCTCTTTACCCTTATATCCTCCCCTCTTGCGTTGTTATTTTTTTGCCTCCCCTACGAGAGCTCCGAATAGGTTAAAGTTTAAAGTCGCATTCTCCTTCAGTCGCCTGACGGCGACAGCTCCCTCCCGGACGGAGCCATAAGAAGCTAAATAGTGCGAAAACGTTGGTTTTTACGAATTAAATTTAAAAAATCGGACGAGCAATGCTCGCCCCTACTAACTATATAGTAATCTCTTGCAAAAAATCAAAAACACGGACGTGCTCGGTGCGGCAAAATTTATTTCCGGTCTGCGTTGCGTTACGGGCGTGAGAGTTTTGCCCTACCATAATCTTGCCGGCTCCAAATACGCTGCGCTGGGCGAAAAAAACACTCAGCAAAAAAAAGTGCCGACGAAAGGCGAGCTTGCCGCCGTTAAAGCGGTTTTTGCCTCCGTCGGCGTTCCCGTACTCGATTTTTAATTTTTTGAGCTTTTTGAGCTTTTTGTTCGTGCGCCTCTCTTTGCTTTTTTGAGTTTTTTGTTCGTGCGCCTCTCTTTGTTTTTTAACTTTTTGAGCTTTTTGTCCGTGCGCTTGTTTCGGCTCCTTTCTCGGCTTTTTTCTTCTTGCGACTTTTACAAAATTACTTGCCTTTTAAAAAATCGGGCGAGCCGAAGCCTCGTTCCCGCGGCAAATAATCAAAGCAGAATTTTACGCAAAAGCACTTCCTTTTCTTCCCCGGACAGGCGTTCGATTTTTTCCAGCACGCTGCTTAGCGCGTTTTTGGCTCCGGGCTTGACCACGGCGTGCGAATAGGGATTGTAGTACGCCTTGCCCTCGCTTTCCAGCTTTTCCATAGCGGCAAGCACCTGCGCCTTGTGGTGGAGCAAAAGACTGCGATATTTATTCTGATAGCGCAAGGCGAGTTTTTTATCTCCGCCCGACATTTCGGCTATCGTTGCGCGCACGCTCTTACCGTTCGCCTTTCCGATAAGCGCCCTGAAAAGTATGTTTTCGGCTTCTTCCGGCGCAAACGTGACGAAAGGACGAGCCCGACACGCGGCTTGCTCGATGCCCATTTCGCGAGCGAGCGAGGGCATAGTCTTAAAAAGCTTTGCCTGCGAATAGTAATAGTTGCGCACGCTACCCACGCTGCAGCCGAACTCGACGGCGAGAGAGGCGAACGCTTTGGACAGACTTTCGCCGTTTTCTTCCGCCTGCTTTGCGCGGGCAAACAGCTTGCGAATATTGTTAAGCGACCAAATATTTTCCATATAAAACCTCCGTTACACGAGAAATATAGCCGCGTTGCCGCGTTTTTATACCCGTACAAGCGAATTTTTATGTTTTTTTGCTAATCAAGCCTTATTTCTTCCTGTTTTTTGACGCAGTTGCCGCGCTAAGCAAACTTCTTACTTGCTCGATTTTTGTTTTTTGCTAATCAAGCCCTGTTTCTTCATGTTCTTTGACGCAGTTGCCTCGCTAATCGAACTTCTTAGTTGCTTTTCTTTTATTTTTTTACCGAACGAGCGCAAAAATACGGCTTTCGGAATAATCGGCACATTAAAATAATATATTTTTCGTATGGAGATTACGCTGTTTTTAAAATTTGAAGGCGACGCCGTGTTCAGCGCGAACGGCGTGTTCCTCGAAAACGACAGTTGCATTAAGTTCCGACAATGCGAAAGCGTGTTCGTAACGGTTTTTCCGCTCAGCCTTGCGCTTTTGCCGTACACCGTCAAGTTTTCGGGCGCGAACGTCCGCCCGTGCGACGTCGTTACCGTGGTAACGTTGTGCGAAAACCGCTTTCTGGCTCTTTTCAAAAAGCGCTTTGCGTACGCCTTTTCGCATAATGACCGCGTTCCGTGCGGCGAGAACTCGCCCTGCAAATTCTTCGACTGCGTTAAAAAACAAGACTTCCCCTCGGCGCGCCGATACCTGACGAGCGAGCTCAGCGAATCGCTAAGCGACGAGGCGTTAAGCGAATTTTTCTCGCCCTACGTCTCGATGATCGACGATAACCGCTTCGTCTCCGACGAAAAAAACGCCTTTTTGCTTATCGACGAGCAAAACCGCGCCCACCCGGTTACGCTGTCGCTCAAAAATAACCTTATCGACGATATTACCGAAAAATAACGCGAAAATATTTCCGAGAACCAACGCGAAATTATTGCCGAGAACCAACTCGCCGCACTTTTTAGCCTCTTTGCTGCAAACCGAGCTTCCCCTTTTTCGTGTAGGGGCGACCATCGGTCGTCCGTGTTTTTGCGCAATATCCGTTCATTTATTTCCCACCAACAAAGTCGTAGGGGCGACCATTGCTCGTCCGTGTTTTTGCGCTGTATCCGTTCAATTGTTGTATTCCACCAACAACACCGTAGGGGCGAGCATTGCTCGTCCGCGTTTTTGTTTTTTCGCAAAAACCAAAGTTTTCGCACTATTCGACCTTTTTGGCTCCATCCGGGAGGGAGCTGTCGCCGTAAGGCGACTGAAGGAGAGCTCGTCCGTGTTCCTGTGCAATATCCGTTCATTTATTTCCCACCAACAAAGCCGTAGGGGCGAGCATTGCTCGTCCGAATTTTTAAATTTAATTCGCAAAAAACCAATGTTTTCGCACTTTTCGACCTTTTAGGCTCCATCCGGGAGGGAGCTGTCGCCGTCAGGCGACTGAAGGAGAGTGCGTCTTTTTAAAATTAGGTTCAAACCGTGGTTTAACAATATAGAAAATAAGGACGACCGATAGTCGCCCCTACAATGGAATTACGTTTTGCGGACGACCGATGGTCGCCCCACTACAACAAATTAACGTTTTGCGGACGAGCAATGCTCGCCCCTACAAGGAAATAACGATTTTAGGACGACCAATGGTCGTTCGAATTTGCGGTGTTTTTTTGCCCTCAAAAACGGTCGTTTTTCAATTTTGTGACAAATTCTGTCACACTATTTGCCGTAATTTATATATTTTATGGCAAATATTACAAATATAAACGATTTTGCTTGACAATTTTTGCTTTTAATGCTTTAATAATTATAATATTAAATATATAGTGTTAAAAGACACAAAGGAGGCAAAAATGGAAGTAAAAATGCTTGATAACGTTGGCAACACGCTAAAAAAGCTTGGAAAATTCTTATGGGTTCTCGGCATCGTGTGCGCCGGCATCGGCGTTCTTGTTATGTTTATTCTTCTCTCGGACGAAGTTACTGCGGTGATGTGGTGGATAGGTCTTATCGCGGCGGGCGGCGGGCTGTTCTCTTTATGGATAATGGCCTTCCTCGTATACGGCTTTGGGGAGCTTATCGATAAGCAGACCGAAATTGCGGCAAACACCGCAATAAAAGAAAAACAACCGACCGAAAAGAACAATTACTACGCTACCGCACAGGAACAACAGTTCGATTCGGACGATATTCCCAATATTTAACGAGGTAGCAGTATGAGTAATTACGAAAAGCTGTTCCGCATAAATGAAAATCTGTATGCGGAAGGATCTCCCGTGCTGATCAGAGCGGGCGCGCTTTTCCGCAACGAACAGACGGGCAGACTGCACGTTCAGGTAAAATTCGAGAACCTGTGCAAAAAACCGATAGTAATGCTGAAAGCGTCCTTCGTTTTTGCCGACGCGTCAGGCAAAGAACTGTACCGCGATCAGCATCAATTTATGGATATTAAAGCCGCCATTAACGAGACTTTCGGGGACAAAACGCCCGTTTTGGTGCAACATCCGGCAGCGCGGTCGTTTACTGTAACGGTCGAGGACGTGTGGTTTCTCGACGGAGAAACGTGGACGAACACGGGAAACGCACCGCTTGGCAGTCTGCCGAAGCCTGCCGCGCTTGGCAGTAAATTTTTGTCCAAAGAGGCTATTGCTCAGTTTAAGTCTACGCTTTGTCTGCAAGCGAATTTCGTCCCTTTCAAGTTCAAGGACGTATGGTTTTGCTCATGCGGAAATATAAACAAAGAACAAAGCGACCGTTGCGCTCGTTGCGGCGCGCCGTTAAACGATATGCTTCAAGCCAACGAAGAAAAGCTGAAGCAAGACTTTTTGGCAGAATATCGGGCGAAATGCAACCAAAAAACCTACGAGCAAGCCTCTTCGCTTGCGCGGGAGGAAAACTCCGCTTCTATCAAAGAAGCAATAAGGCTTTTTGAGTCGCTTCACGACTATAAAGACAGCGCAGCACTTGCAGAAAAGGAAAAAGCACACCTTGAATCCGTCGAGAAACTGGAACAGGAAAGAGCCGAGCAGGAAAGAGCCGAGCAGGAAAGAATAAAGGCTGAACAGGCTAAAAGAAATAAAAAAATCTTTGCAGTAGCAAGTTCCATAATAGCGGCTATCGTGCTTATTATCATTATCGGCGTTGCTGTTTCAACTTCTCAAAAAGACCAAAAATATGCTCTTGCCCAAGGTTATATTTCACAAGGCAAATGCGAACAAGCGATTTCCGTACTTAACGAAATCAAAGGATATAAAGACGCCGACAAAATGTATTCGCTGGCGCAATCGGCTGTTTCTGGCGACTATAAATCAATAATTACGGCATATAATTTAACCGAATTTACCGTTCCTTCCACAACGGACAGCATAGCAGCCTCTGCTTTTTTCGGTTGCACTAGCCTTAAAAGCATTACTATCCACGACGGCGTAACAAGCATAGGAGAAAGTGCATTCGAAGGTTGCTCAAGCCTTACAAACATTACTATACCCGAAAGCGTAACAAGCATAGGAAGGTTTGCGTTTTATAATTGCAGCGGTCTTACAAGCATTACC
>JBJFAC010000185.1:0-3280 GCA_051887715.1 Candidatus Neoclostridium sp. | reverse complement strand
TCCCGTCAGCCCGTATGTCTATGAAGAAATGAACGGAGATTATTGTTCTACGTTTACGCTCAACGGACAGCCTACGGGAATATCGGCGGCAACCACTCTCGGCGGTTCGACCTTGCGCCGTATCGAGCTCGTTGCCGCGCAAAAGGAAATACCCGTTGAAATTACGGGCGTTGAAATCGCGTTTTCCGTCGGTAAAGACATAAATGTCGTAAGAGGTTCGCTCTACTCGTTCGTTGCAACCGTCACCGGGACGGGAGCGTATGACAACACGGTCGCCTGGAGCGTTGAAGGCGGCGGAGAAGGCACGAAAATATCCGCTAGCGGTATGCTCACCGTTGCGGAAAACGAAACCGCTTCCACGCTTACGATAAAGGCGGTTGCCAACGGAGATAGCGGCAAGTTTGCCGCAAAAACGGTTGATATTTATACAGAAATAGCGTATTACGTCGGCGTAGTAAAAAATTCGTATTTCAAAAAGGCGGGCGAAACGGTTTCTTTGACTGCGGAAGCCGCCGCGGACGGCTATCATTTCAAGGAATGGCAAACGCCCGGCGCCGAGCTGGTTTTGTCGGATAAAACCGCTATGACCGTAAGCTTCACCGTGCCGACCTATAACGTTACTATGACCAAGGTTTACGAACTGCATTCGGCAACCTCGGCAACCTGGCTCAGCGATAGCACGAAGCATTGGCACGTTTGCTCTTGCGGAGCGGAATTGAACGCCGCACCCCACGCGCCCGACCGCGAGGCGGCAACCGAAACCGAACCCGTCAGTTGCACCGAGTGCGGATATATCATGACGCCCGCTCTCGGGCACGTCACGCACGTTCCCGGCGAAGATTGGCTCTTTGACAACGTCAACCACTGGCACAAATGCACGGGCTGTAATCAAAAATTCGGCGAGGCGGAGCACACCTTCGGAGAATGGACGGTCACCGTTCAACCCGAGGTGGGAGTCGCAGGCGAAAAAGAGCGTTCGTGTTCCGTTTGCGAATTTAAGGAAACGGAGCAGGTAGAGGCACTCAAGGAAACGTTCACGATCACCGTCGAAGGCGGAAAAGTAAACGGCGAAACAAGCGTTACCGTGGATAAAGACGTTGTTATTTCCGTAATAGCCGACGACGCTCCCGACGGAAAGAGATTCAAAGGCTGGAGCAAGGACGGAGGCAAGACGATAGTAAGCGAAAACAGCACTTATTTGTTCGGAGCAACCGAAAACGTCACCCTTAACGCTGTTTACGAAGATATCGTTCCCGGCGAAGAAGAGCAAGGAAGTCAACCCGAAAAAACCGTTCTTTCCGGCGGCGCGATAGCGGGCATCGCCGTCGCAAGCGTTGCGGTAGTGGGAATAGGAGCGTTTTCCGTGGTCTGGTTCGTCGTAAAGAAAAAGACTTTCGCCGACCTCATCGCGGCAATCAAAGCCCTGTTCGTAAGGAAATAAAAATAATAATCCGAATACCGAAACGAGAGCCGATCGCGTGAAACGAACGGCTCTTGTCTTTTTAAATGCGTTATTAACGAAGTAAATGCGTTATTAACGAAACGCGTTATTATTTTTCGTACTCTTTTTTAAGAAATCTGCCCCAAGGTCTGATCGTGACGAGAGCCACTACTATTCCCAGTAAAGCTATTGCCAGCCAAACGAACACGACGGCGTTCCAGCCAAAGCTTTCCGCAACCATAGCCGTTCCCCAGGTGGATACCGCGCTGCCCACGTACGTAAAAGCGTTCGTAAGTCCGGACATAAAGGCAACCGCGTTATATTTACCGAAATGCGCGGGAATATAGGAAATAAGCGCAAGGTTCGTGCAGTGCATAAGTCCCACTGCGATTGCGGCGGCGACTATTTTTGCAATCGACAAGCCGTCGGGATTTGCATAGTTTAATATGAACAAAGCGAGTATACATACGGCGCTCAGCGAAAAGAAAATAGCCGTTGCGGTAAGCTCGTTTTTGAACAGTCTGGAGTACAGATAAGTGCCCACGTACGTAATTATAATCGAGAAAACGGGCAGCAGTACGCTTTTCAAGATGGCGCCGGAAGCGTTTTCCGCGCCGCTTGCCGCAACCAGCGAGGGTATCCAGGCGGTAATTCCGTCGCGCAGGCACCCTTGAAGAACGATGGCAAACAGAATAGTGATTATTCCGCACGAGATCATTATCGGAGCAAGCTTTACTTTTTGTTTCTGCTCGCCCGTATCGACCTTGCCGTCGTTTGTCGGACGCTCTATATTATATTTTTCGCAACGCTTGATGTTGATATTGTAAAAGACGATCCAAACGACCGCAGTTATGGCGGCAACGATAGCCGGGATATAAAACACCCAACGATAGCCTATCGTATCGAGAATATAGGGAACTAATAAATAGAGGATAATGGTGGCAACCTGCGCCGCGGTGGAGATGAGACTGCAGCTCCATTTATACTGAACGGGAGACAGGTATTCGGCAATAATTCGGACCATTGCGGGCCAGAACATTGCCTGCCCGATTCCGTTTATCGCCCACACGACGGCAAATAAGGCAATAGAATTACACAAAGGAAACACCGCGTTGCAGGCGGCTGTTATAATAAGACCGCTTAGCACTACGTTTTGCGGCTTGAATTTGTCCGCTAAAATGCCGGTGACTATCTGCGACACGCCGTAGGAGATGAGAAGCGCCGTTTCCACGATACCCAGCTGAGACTTGGAAAAGTTTGTCTGCTCCTCGATGCCGGCAATTGCCGTACTGAAATTTTTTCTCGTCAGATAGCTGACGAAATAACCCAAACAGCACAAAAGAATGATGATTACCGTGCCTTTTTGAATATGCTTTTTCCTAACGTTTTCCACCGTAATGTCAGCTCCTTTCGATCCGAGAGAATTATAACACTTTGTAAACCTAAAAGTCAAGCGTAACGTCGCCCGAACGCAAAAACAAACGATACCTTATACGCACATAACGAAAAGTAAATATGAGGCGGCGCATTAACGTTGACAAAATCGCTGCATAATAGTATAATTTATGCGTTACGAGCGGAGGTGAACTTATGAAAAGAAAACTCGGAATCAATGCCGAAGCGATAGCGGGAGAGGACAGCGTGCAAACGCTTGACAGAATAGCGGCGGCAGGCTTTGAAAGCACGTTTACCGAAAGATACGACGTAGAGTCGGTCGAGAAACTTGCGGAAAAAGCGCAAAAGCTGGGACTGGATATGGAATTTATCCACGCTCCGTTTGCGGGAATAAACGCGATGTGGCATCCCGGCAACGAGTATGAAAAGATATACGGCGGAATG
>JBJFAC010000184.1:0-14954 GCA_051887715.1 Candidatus Neoclostridium sp. | reverse complement strand
TGGTTACTCCATAGGAATTGGCGGAGTAGTTACCTTTAAGAATGCCAGAGTATTAAAAGAAGTGGCAGCAGACCTCCCTCTGGATCGAATTGTGGTGGAGACGGACTGCCCGTATCTTTCACCGGTCCCAAATCGTGGAAAGCGTAATTCATCCCTGAATCTCCCTTATGTCATTCAGACAATTGCAGAGATTCGCGGTATGACACCGGAAGAGGTGGAAAAGGCAACATTTGAGAATGCCTGCCACATTTATGGAATAAAATAGTAAGGAGCCCTGTACATGGAAAAACTATCAAATCCACAGAAGACCATAGAAGTCATTCAGAAGTATGAATTTGCATTTCAGAAAAAATTCGGACAGAATTTTCTGATTGACGGACATGTATTGGACAAAATCATCAGATCTTCAGAGATTACAAAGGACGATTTTGTTCTGGAAATCGGACCTGGAATCGGAACGATGACCCAGTATCTGGCAGAAGCAGCAGGAAAAGTTCTGGCAGTAGAAATCGACAGAATGCTGATTCCGATTTTGCAGGAGACATTAAAAGACTATGACAATATTGAAATCATTAACGAAGATGTCCTGAAACTGGATCTTGGACAGATCGTGGAAGAAAAAAATGGCGGAAAACCAATCAAAGTAGTAGCAAACCTGCCCTATTATATTACCACGCCGATCATTATGGGACTTCTGGAAAAACATGTGCCGGTAGAAGACTATATTTTTTTCGGTTTTTGGCGGAATTTCGGTTGACAACGGGATACGCTTATGTTATACTGTATATACGGCGTGGTACGGAGTGCCCGAGGGCTTGCCGCAAATGCCGAATCTTGCAAAGGAGCGCGATTTATGAATAAGTCATTGAAAAGCAAAGCGATTTTCAGTTCGATTGCGGCAATCGTTATTTGTCTCAGTTTGATCGCAGGCGTTACCTTTGCGTATTTTACCGATACGAGTCAGGTCAATATAGCAGTCACGACCGGCACGGTGAAGGTGCTGGCGACTGTTGATCCGGACAGCGTTCAAACCAAGCAGTTAAACGAAGAATACGCGTCGGGCATCGATCATATGTACGGAGGAACGCCCGTTTTAGCGGACGGCAGCGTTTCTTTGGGCAACGTCGTATGCGGCGACGGCATTAAATTCAATATAAAGGTTCAAAACCAAAGCACGATAAAAATCAAGTACCGCACGGTGGTTGCGTTCTCCTCGGACGACGGGCTGTTCGCTCACCTGACCGTGACGATTGACGGCAACGTGTTCAACGGCGTCACCGCAACGAGCTCCTGGACGGAACTTGAGCCCGGCTTACCCGAACGGACGGTTGAGGTAAGTATCGAGCTTCCTGCGGACGCAAGCAATCTTGCGCAGGGTAAGACGTGCGTGATAAGCTACAGGGTGGAGGCCGTTCAGGGCAATTTTGAAACGACCGACGTCGTAACCGGTTAGTTTTTACTCTATTCGGCACGACTGAACGCATAACGAACGAATAAATAAAAGAGGACGGGCTAAAAAGCGCCCGATCCTCTTTTTTCGTTGGGGAAAGCTTTGCTTTTATAAATGAGCGCGTCGCGCGTAAAATAGCTTTCGTCTGGCGCGGTCACGGCGACGAGCGAGCCGCTAACGCTCGTTATTTTGCGGAGAATTGCGGGGAGCCCGATTTTTTAGCGTCCTGCCCGTGAATTTTTTATAGGTTTTGCACAGCGTGGCGGCGTCGTAAAAGTTCAGCATTTCCGCGATTTTTTGCAAAGAATAACTGCAAGAAAGAGAGTATTCTGCCGCCAAATTTAATTTTAACCGAAGGACGTATCTGATCGGGCTTATCCCGTTGGTATAATTTTTGAACAATCTTCTGAACTGCGTTTCGCTGAAATTGCACAGCTCCGCCAAGGTTTTTACGGAAATCGACTCGTGAACGTGCTCGTCGATATAATCGAGCGCCGGCCGCACGGTTTTATATATTTCGGACTTGTTTTCGGCGTTATTGCTTATCGCGCTGATAAGCCGGTAGAGGGCGGCTTTTACGGCGAAATTATCGTTGGGGCAGCGCGTAAAAGCTTGGTATACCTGTAAAAACAGCCTTTCGAGATAATGATTTTCTCCGTCGCGGGTAACTATTTGCGCCGCGTCGGGAATAATTATCTCTTTGCCGTGCCTGTCAAAAAGCTTAAACGCGATTCCCAGCCCTGTCGAAGCCGCTCCGTCCGTCGATCTTACCACGGTGCGGTATTTTGAGTTTTGCGGAATAAAAATAACGTCTCCGCAGGTTGCGCTGAATTCGCCGTTTTCGGTATGATAAATTCTTTTCGCTCTTTTATCCAACATAAAATGCAAAAGGTAGTTCGGTCTTCCCGTCGCGCCGTAATCGTTTTCGGCGTCGTTTTCGTACGAGCATAAAACGGCGCTTATTTCGTCGATATTGTAATCGGACGCTACTAAAGCTTTAAGGTTCATTTTTTCCTCCGAGATAACGGTTCAATTATACTTTTTATCCGGCTCGTTGTCAAACGTTATGGTCGAAAAGTACAATAAATCTGCACCAAATGTCTATTGACGGTCACTGCTTTCAGGTTGTATAATATGGTCGAATAAGTTATTCAAGGAGAAATTACGATGAACGGCAACAAATTTGAGAGCTGGCAGATAATGTACTCTTCGGATTCCGAAGCGTCGACTCAGGCGGTAAAGCTGCTTAGCGCGGAGCTGGGCAAGTATCTTATACGTGAGAAGGACGTGTACACTTTGTACGTTCTGCCATGCGTGAAAGAGCGGGAAAATATCGAAAAAAACAGCGTAATAATAGGCAACTATTATGAAAGCAGGCTGATAAACCGTTTCGTGAAGGAGAACGATATACCCGATAACGGTTTTCTGATCGGAACGGTAAAGGACGAAAGTAAAAATCAACTGGTCGTTATCACGGCTAAAAAGACCGAAAATCTATATTACGCGGCGGCAGCGTTCGTCGACGACTTTATCGAAAAATACGCTCCGCTTTGCGGCACGCTTAAAATGTCCTCCAAATTTTTCGATTACGATATAGAAGATAACGTTATGGTATCCTCTCCCAAAATAAACGTCCGCAGCGTGTTTACATGGGGACTGCCGATAAACGATTACAGGAAATACGTAAGGGATATTGCAAGATGCAAAGTAAACAGGCTGATAATCTGGAACGATTACGCTCCAGTGAACGCCAAAGAGATAATGGAATACGCGCATAAATTCAATATCGAGCTGATATGGGGCTTTTCCTGGGGCTGGAACGAACTGATATGGGGCGGCTTAAAGCAAAGCAAAAGCATCGACGCGGAATTTATAAGTAACCTTAAAAGCGTAATTTTGGAGAAATACGAAAAAGAATATAAAGATATATCCGGCGACGGCATATATTTCCAGTCGTTTACCGAGCTTGACGCCGACACAATAGGCGGAACGAGAATTTCTTCCGCCGTTACGTCGGTCGTAAACGAGGTTTCCGCCCTGCTGCTTGAAAAATATCCGACGCTCAATATTATTTTCGGACTGCACGCAAGCAGCGTTAAAACGCACCTCGAGGACATCGAAAAAGTCGATAGAAGAATAGAGATACTCTGGGAGGACTGGGGCTCGTTCCCGGCGTATTATATTCCTTCGCACAACGAGGAGGAATACGAAGAAACGTACGAAACGACCAAAAAAATACTTGCTTTGCGCAACGGAACCAAGCTCGGCTTTTTGTTTAAGGGCTTTATGACGCTGGATTGGTCAAGGTTCAAGCATCACGACGGTCCGTTCGTTTTGGGCGAAAATCTTCCCGTAATCTCCGAAAACGACGCCTCTTTACGTAAATGCGCCTGGAAAAGTTTTCAGGCGGGCTGGGTGAGATACGGAAAATACGCGAAGGAAATCGCCGAGCTTATTTACAAAACGACCGGCGGAAACGTCGAGCTGGGTATGGCGGGCGTGTTCGACGGCGGAGTCTGGCTGCCCGAAGCGATATGCACCGAGCTTATGTGGGATCCCGAAAGAGATTTTGACGACGTTCTTTTCACTTCTATGGTTAAAAACAGCGTCAGATTCGAGTGATTTTTCGCTTTTTACGGCGCGTTTAACGACTGTTTCCGGCGCGTTATACGCGTTGATAAAGAGGTACGGCTCTCGGCGAACGAAGCCAACGAGCAAAAAAGCGGCGCGGAGCGTCGAACGGAAGACTTATGTTATTAAAAAACGCAAAGCTCATTTTACCCGATAAAATTCTTTACGGCGCGGATCTTAAAATCGAAAACGGCAAAATAGCGGATTACGGCTTGCTTGAAGAAAGCCCGAACGAAGAGGCCGTCAGCCTTGGCGGTCGGTACGTATCCTCAGGACTTATCGACGTTCACACGCACGGAGGCTACGGCTCCGACTTTATGGACGCGGACGAAAAAGCGTTCGACGACGTGCTTCGCTTTCATATCGACAACGGCGTGACTACGGTTATCGCTACAACGGTCACCGCGCCGATAGAGTCCGTAGTCGATTTTCTGGAATTTTACAGGCGCTATAAAAGCAAAAAGGATCTTGCAAAGCCGGGTGGAGTGCATCTGGAAGGGCCGTTTTTGTCGCTGAAAAACAAAGGAGCGCAAAAGGAAGAGTACCTTTTGTCGCCCGAAAAGGACGATTATTCTTTCATTGCCGAGTACGCCGACGTGATCAAAACGGTCACGATTGCGCCGGAATTACCCGGAGCCGCCGAGATGACAAAAGTGCTCGTCGGGCTTGGAATAAAGGTTTGCGGAGGGCACGACGACGGGATTTATCCGGAGTTTCTGCCTGCGATAGAGAACGGCTTGTCGCACCTAACGCATATTTATTGCGCGATGAGCGAATTAAGATTCAAAGGCGGCGTGCGGAACGTCGGGCTCAGGGAATACGGGCTTATCGACGACAGGCTTTCCTGCGAAATTATTGCGGACGACAAACACGTTCCGCCCGAACTTGCAAAAATGATATTAAAAATAAAAACCGCCGATAAAACCTGCGTCGTTTCGGATTCTCTGCGTTGCGCCGGTATGCCGCCGGACGGAAGACTGTACAGGCTGGGGACGAAAAACGATACGACGGGACAGCTTTTTAAGGTGTCGGACGGAGTAGCCGTGCTTGCGGACGGAACGCGTTACGCCGGCAGCGTTACGCCGGTAAGCCGTATGGTTCTGAACCTGATACGAGCAGGCGTAAGCATACCCGAAGCGTTCAGGACGGCAACGCTCACGCCTGCAAAAATCATCGGCTTTGACGGCGATATAGGCAGTATAGAGCGCGGTAAAACCGCAGATATTTGCGTTTTTGACGAAAATTTCGGGATTTGCGCCGTAATCAGGGACGGGGAGTTCGTCCGTAAAAAATTTTAGCTTTCGGAGAAAAATATGAACGTCGGAAAATTAAAAAACAAGTATGAAAAGGTCCTTTTGGAAAACTTCGTTCCGTTTTGGGAAAAGAATTCCGTCGACGAGAAATACGGCGGTTATTTATGCGGCTTCGATCGCGACGGCGGGCTGTTTTACGAGGATAAATCGGTGTGGCAGCAAGGCAGAAGTTTGTGGATGTTTTCGCATTTGTACAACTGCTTCGGCAAAAAGCGGCAGTGGCTCGACGCGGCGAAATGCGGCTACGACTTTATAAACGAGCATTGCTTTGACGAGCATAAGCACATGTATTTCAGGGTGACTCGCGACGGTAAACCGCTTGTGCTTCGCCGTTATTATTTTTCCGAGGCGTTTACGGTTATGGGATACGCCGAATATTACAAAGCCACGGGGATGGAAGAGGCGCGGCAAAAAGCCGTCGAGCTTTTCGACCTGATGTATAAGTACTACGTAACGCCCGACTATTTTCCGCCCAAGGTCAATCCGAAGACGCGTTCAAACCGCGGACACAGTATCGTAATGATAATGATGAACGTGGCTCAGTGTATGCGCGAAATCGACGATCGGCCCGTATACGACCAATTGATCGCCGATTGCCTTGATAAGATTTTCAGCTACTTCGTAAAGCCCGAGGAAAAAGCGCTTTTTGAAACCGTCGGTAAAAACGGAGAAAGACTGAACAGTCCGGAAGGCAGGCTTATAAATCCGGGGCACAGTCTGGAAACGTCCTGGTTTATTATGCGCGAGGCGATACGAAGAAGGGACGAAGCGTTAATGGAAAAAGCCGTGCGTATAGTTTCGTGGTCGCTGGAGCGCGGCTGGGATAAAAAATACGGCGGAATATTCTATTTCGTAGACGCGGAAAACAAGCCTGTTTTAAGTCTGGAATGGGATATGAAACTGCTTTGGCCGCATTGTGAAGCGCTTATTGCGCTGTTATATTCGTATATGTTTACAGGAGAAAAGCTTTACGCGGACTGGTTTGAAAAAATAACCGCGTATATATTCAAGCACTTTCCCGATAAGGGGCATCCGGAATGGTTCGGACATCTTCATCGCGACGGAACTCCGATAAACTACGTAAAGGGCAGCGACTGGAAAGGACCGTTCCACAACGTGCGCGCCTTTATGCTGATCACGCAATTGCTGGACGATATTAAAAACGGCGAAAAGCTTTTTAAATAAGACGAGGAGAGCGCCCTTCGGCGCGTAAGAAAAATGGAAAAAAACGTTAACGGAATTATAATAAAGACCGTTCCCAAGGAATGGGACGTGTACTTCGATATGGCATTAACTATGCTGGAAGAGATAATACGCAATAACGAGGCGGGCAAAAAAACGGTAATGATTGTTCCGGTGGGACCAACCGAGCAATATCCGATACTTGCCAAGCTGGTAAACCGATTGAACGTGTCGCTTAAAAACGTATATTTTTTCAATATGGACGAGTATCTGGTCGCGCCGGATAAGGTAATCGATTCCGGCGATAAGATGAGCTTTCACGGGAGAATGAATTCCGAGTTTTACGAAAGGGTTGATCCCAAGCTGGTTATGGACGTATCGCACAGGCTTTTCCCCGAACCGAAAAAGGAAGTGCGGTACGATAAGCTTCTGGAGGAGCTGGGCGGAGCGGATCTGTGCCTGGGCGGGCTGGGAATCAACGGGCATATTGCGTTCAACGAGGCGGCGGAAGAAAACGATCCGGTAACGGTAGAAGAATTCGCAGGCCTGGGAACGCGCGTACTGAAAATATCGCGAGAAACGCGCACTATCAACGCTTACGGTTATCAACGCGGAGACCTTCGCGGTATGCCCGAGTACTGCATAACGATAGGAATGAAACAAATTCTTTCTTCGCGCAGAATATATCTGGCGCTTAATCGCGAATGGCAGCACGGAATAGCCAAGCACGTGTTATTCGATAAGCCGCAGGCGCAAATTCCGGCAACTCTGCTGCAGCTTCACGGCAACGTCGAGTTCTGCACGTCGGAAAGTATTGCAAAAGGTTTATTTTAGTTTGAAATTGCTTGATTATTTTTATAATTATGCTATAATGTTCGTAAAGCGGCAGAGGGTAAGCCCTGCCGAAAAAACCAAAAAGTCCAAGGAGGGAATCGGCGCGTCTTAAGTGCGAATACGTATGTCTCGGCGCCGTAAAAAAGAGAAAAAATGAAGTCCTTCACCTTATCCGCCAATAAAGATTGGAAATTTTATCGCGGCGTGCCGCCCAAAGGTCACAGCGAAAACGTAAGCAATAATCCGCACGATCACGGGCTGGACGCTTACGACGACCGTTACGACGATAAAGAATGGGAAACGGTTTGTCTGCCGCATACCGTGCGCGTGGAAAAACTTTTGTGTTCGGGAGGCAAAAACTATCAGGGCGAATGCTGGTACCGAAAAAGATTTACCGTTAAAAAGGAGTGGGAAGACAAGGAACTGTTTTTCGAATTCGGCGGCGCTATGCAACGGCTGGACGCGTGGCTGGACGGAAAAGCGCTGTCTTCTGCCACGTGCGGCTTTTTGCCCGTCCGCCTGTCCGTGAGCGGCTTAAAAGAGGGCGAGCATCTGCTTGCCTTGAAATCGGATAATTCCGATATGCCCGACGTACCTCCCGGAAAACCGCAAGGCGCGTTGGATTTCTGCTATTTCGGAGGATTATACCGCGACGCAAAATTCTCGGTGCGCAACAAGCTCCGTTTTACCGACGCCGTGCACGAGGGCAGAGCTGCCGCGGGCGGACTGTTTGCGCGCGCTTTTCTGCCGGACGGCAAGGGCGGCGACGCGCAGATCCGCGTCAGAGCGACGGTGGTCAATCACGAAAGCGCGGACGCGGAAATCACCCTGAAGCTGCTGCTGGACGGAGCGGAAGCGTGCGAAAAGAGCGCGTCGGTCCAAGCCGGGCAGGAAATCGATCTCGACAATACGTTCGTCGTGAAAAATCCCGCGTTGTGGTCGCCGGACAGCCCAAACGTATACAAGCTGACCGCCAGGCTGTACAAGGGCGACGAGCTTTTGGAGGAAAAGGAAGAAAACCTGGGTATTCGCACGACGGAATTTAAGAACGACGGATTCTACCTAAACGGAGAAAGGCTGTTTTTAAACGGCACGAACCGCCATCAGGAATTTCCGTACGTCGGCTTTGCCATACCCGACGCCATGCAAAAAAGAGACTTAAGACTGATTAAGGACACGGGCTTTAATTGCATACGAACGGCGCACTATCCCATGAGCGAGTCGTTTATGAACTATTGCGACGAGTTGGGTATTTTGTGCATCGTTCCCACGCCGGGCTGGCAGATCCACCCTGCCAGCGTGCTTTTCGACGAGAGAAGCTACGAAAACACCCGTCGTATCGTGCGTATGAACAGAAATCACCCGTCAATGCTGTTGTACGAGCCCATTCTCAACGAGACGGACTACCCCGAATACTTTGCCGAAGAACAGGCGAATATCGTTATGGAAGAATGCGGCGACGCTCCCGCGTGGTTTGCGTGCGACGCTCATTCGCGCCTTGCCGATCGTTTCCCAGTCAATTACCGTCACGGCAACGCGATCATAAACAAGCCTGTGGTGGTGAGAGAGTATAACGATAACTGGATCGAGCAGTACGGTCCGAAGAAGACGATAAAGCGCGTCCGCCGCGGCGAACGGACGGATTATTACCCCGGCGGAGAGGTTCCGATGATAAAAAACGCAACGGAACGCTTTGAATGCTACGCGTCGCTGCGAAGAGACGAAAGACTGTGCGGAGGCTGTATCTGGTGTGCGTTCGACAATAACCGCGGATACGAGCTCAACGAAGGCGCCTGGGGTATATTCGACTTTCTGCGCATTCCCAAATTCTCGTACTATATGTACGACGCACAGCAGGATATAAAAAAGGCGGGCGCAAAATGCTTTATCGCCAATTACCGGAAAGAAAGTTCGCCCGAAGACGTCACCGTGTTTGCAAACACCGAGGAAGTGCGCCTGTCGTTAAACGGCAGAGTGATAGGCACGAAGAAGGTCGTAAGAGAAGAGGGGATCAACAGCCCCGTCGTATTTGAAAACGTGCCTTTCGAAAAGGGAGTTTTAACCGCCGAAGCCGTCGAACGCGGCGCGGTTCTTAAATCGTATTCCGTAACAACGCCCGAAAAACCTGTCGCCGTGCGCCTGACGGCGAAAAATTTCGGCGTGGAGGGCTGGAAAGCGGACGGCTCGGATCTTATGCTCGTACACGCGGAAATCGTGGATAAAAACGGAACGGTCGTGCCCGACGCCGAGCCCGTAGTGCGTTTCTTTTTACAGGGCGACGCGGAAATAGTCGGAGCAAAAGAAAAACGCGTGCAGGCGGATCGCGTGCAGGCGGAAGCGGGAGTTACGGGCGTGGTTTTGCGCGCCGGCAGAAGCGCGGGAAAGATAGTTCTTTCCGCCGAGGCGGAAGGCTTACCGTCTTCGGAAATAACCCTGGAAATTTCTCCGGACGACACCGAATATCTCGGCGGCAGAGAGTACGAGCCGACCGTAACAGAACCGGAATATCCCTGCGACCGAAACGAGTTCTTCTCCGAAGCGGAGTCGGTAAAGCAATCGCATTCTGATCGGTGGGACGTGGGTTTACTTAAGCCCGCCTGCGCGTCCTCTTACAAAGAGGGCTTCGGTCCGGAGCAGGCGAACGGTAAGGAGATATACGCGCCCTGGACGGCGGCGGACGAAACGCTGCCGCAATGGTGGCAGGTCGATCTGCAGGGCGAATGCGAGGTGACGGGCGTGGCGATCTCCTGGGAAAAGGACTGGGTGTGGTACGATTTCGACGTTCTTGTTTCGACCGACGGCAAGGAATGGACGAAATGTCATCACGGATACGCATCCGGACAGACGACTAAGCCCGAAAGATTTTCTTCGCCCGTGAAAGCCGGATACCTGCGGATAGCGATAAACGCTTTGAGAGGCGAAGGCGCCGCCGCGATCTATCACGTGGCGGTTTACGGAAATAAAATAAGCGGCTGAAAAAGCGATTTTCCGCTGTGCGGTATATTGCGCTTTCCGTTTTTTACGGACGGCGCTTTTTGCCGTTTATTCGTCCGTTTTCCGCTTAAAAAACAGGCGCGGCAGTGCAAAGCCGAACGAAAACGCGACGACCGAGAACACGGTCAGGCGTCCGTCCGCAAAGAAAAAACGCGGCGCGTAAAAAGCGCAGGCGAAAGCAAGCGTCAGCGCAAAATCGGTTGCAAACCGCGAAATAAACGTCATTTCAGCCTTATCGCAGGCGGCAAACGCAAGCGAACAAGCCGTTCCGGTGACGATATGGACGAAAAACAGGATACTCTCAGTCGTCACTTGAAAAGCTTTTTAAAAACGGGCTCTTTCGCGCCTTTATAGTTCAGTCCGGTCACTTTTCCGGAAAATGAAAAAGTCTTGCTCTGTTCGTTGTAGCCGCTGATCGTAAAATCCTTGCCTGTAATACTCAGCTCGCCGAGAGAGGTCGAAAGCAGTATACAGTCGCCGCGCGCCGAGATGACTTTGTCCACCGCCGTTACCGTGCCTTTTTGCGCGTTTATCAGCGTAATTTCGTGGGAAGATGCCGTTTGTTTGTCGTTCATAAAAACCTCCGTAGCAGATTATATGCGAAAAAGCCGCGCGAGTTGACATTTTTGCGCTAAACGGTTGCTTTTTTCAACGTAAAGAGTTATAATGAAGAGTAGCAACCACGTTGCCAAAACAACCCGAGAGGCTTCTATGAACATCAATCAACAACTTGCCGCTGAATTTAATCTCAAACAGGCGTACGCCGATAATATCGTCGCTCTGATCGAGGAGGGAAACACTATCCCGTTCATCGCGCGCTACCGCAAGGAAATGCACGGCGGTTGCGACGATCAGTTACTGCGCGATTTTTTCGATCGGCTGACGTACCTGAAAAATCTGGAAAAGAGAAAGGAAGAGGTTCGCGGCAGTATCGAAGGGCAGGGTAAATGGACGGACGAGCTGGCTTTGGCGCTTGAAAACGCCAAAACGCTCACCGAAGTGGAAGACGTTTATCGCCCTTATAAACAAAAGAAAAAAACGCGCGCTTCGGTTGCCGTCGAAAAAGGACTAAAGCCGCTTGCCGATATTATTGCGGCACAGCAGGACGAGCGCGAGCTTGAAGAAATAGCCGCGCAGTACGTCGATCCCGAAAAGGGCGTGGAGAACGTAAAAGAAGCCGTGCAGGGCGCTTGCGACGTAATTGCGGAGGTCATTTCCGACGACGCGCAACTTCGTAAGGCTCTTCGCGAGTATCTGTTCGAGGAGGGAACGCTTAGTTCTGCGTTCGATCAGAAGCAGGAGGACAAGGAAAAGCTGGGCGTGTACGAAATGTACAACGACTATTCCGAAAAGATAAAAACCTTGCCCAGTCACCGTATTCTCGCCGTCAACCGCGGCGAAAAAGAAGAGTGCCTTAAGGTGTCGCTTTCCTGCGACCGCGAAGTCGCTCTCGGCAAGATCAGGGCGAAATACGTGCACGGAGAAAAGTTCGCACTTCAGCTTGAGAATTGCGTTTCGGACGCGTTCGACCGCCTTATTTTCCCGTCGATAGAAAGAGAAGTAAGAAACGATCTCACCGAAACCGCCGACGAACAGGCGATAAAGATGTTCGAGGTCAATCTCCGTCCGCTGCTGATGCAGGCTCCGCTCAAGGGCAAAACCATTATGGGACTCGATCCCGCGTACAGAACGGGCTGTAAGATCGCCGTAATCGATCCGAGCGGCAACGTGCTGGATCACACGGTCGTGTATCCCACTCCTCCGCAAAGCAGAACGGAAGAGGCAAAGCGCGTGCTCATCGCCCTTATACTCAAGTACAAGGTGGACGTTATTTCGATAGGCAACGGCACGGCAAGCAAGGAGTCGGAGATATTCGTTGCCGATCTCATAAAGGAATGTCCGGTAAAAGTGTCTTACGCCGTGGTGAACGAGGCGGGCGCGTCGGTATATTCGGCAAGCAAGCTCGGCACGGAGGAATTTCCGCAGTTCGACGTCACCGTCCGCAGCGCGGTGTCCATTGCGAGAAGATTGCAGGATCCGTTGGCGGAGCTGATAAAAATAGACGTTAAATCGATAGGCGTGGGGCAGTATCAGCACGATATGCCGCAAAAGCGCCTTACGGAGGTGCTGGAAGGCGTGGTGGAGGACTGCGTCAACAGCGTGGGCGTCGATCTGAACACCGCTTCGTACAGTCTTTTGTCGTACGTTTCCGGTCTCAATACGTCGATAGCCAAAAATATAGTCGAATACCGCAAGGAAAAGCCGTTCGCTTCGCGTGCGGAACTTCTGAAGGTCAGCAAGCTCGGCCCGAAAGCGTACGAGCAGTGCGCGGGCTTTCTGCGCATCGCGGGAGCCGCCGAGGTGCTGGACGGCACGGGCGTGCACCCCGAAAGCTACGATGCGACCAGAAAACTTTTGGAGCGGTACGGCTACACCGAGCAGGACGTTAAAAACAACAATCTCGGCGATCTGAAAAACAAGGTCGCGCGCGACGGAGCGGCTGAGGTTGCGGCAAGCATAGGCGTGGGCGAAATGACGCTTTCCGACATCGTGGAAGAAATATTAAAGCCCGGAAGGGACGTTCGCGACAGTCTCACTCCGCCGCCTCTCCGTGCGGATCTGATGGATATCAAGGATCTCAAAGAGGGTATGGAACTGACCGGCGTAGTCCGCAACGTAATAGATTTCGGCGCGTTTATCGATATAGGCGTGCACCACGACGGTCTTTGCCATATTTCCGAGATCAGCGATCGCTTCATCAAGCATCCGTCCGAGGCGCTTAAAGTGGGCGAAACGGTAAAGGTAAAGGTGATCGGCGTCGATCTCGCAAAAAACCGCATTAATCTTTCCATAAAGGGCGCAAGCGGCTACGTTTCGCAAAAGACCGAAGCCGACCGAACGCGGCGCGAAAAACGCGGTAAAGGCGAGGGCGCTTCCGTCGGAAACGGCGCGAAAAGGAATAGCGAAGGCTTCCGCGGAGAAAGACGCGGCGGCGACCTCGATTCTATGCTCAAAGCGCTGCAAAACAAATTCAATCGCAAGTAATAAAAAGGCGCTCGGCGCTTTAAGTGCGAAAAGCGGGCGCGATTCCGCTTCCGCAAGCCGACGACGCAGAAAAATAACGAAAACAAGTAAAGGAGATGGATTATGAAGATAATTTATAAAGACGGAACTGTTGCCGAATGTCCCGAAGAGCTGGAGCTTGAGGTCATTCGTCATACCGCGGCTCACGTGCTGGCGCAGGCGGTAAAACGTCTGTATCCGCAAGCCGATTTCGGCTACGGTCCGGCAACCGAAAAGGGCTTTTATTATGACGTGGATCTGGGCGACGCCAAGCTCACCGACGAGGATCTTGCCGCGATCGAAGCGGAAATGAAGAAAATAGTAAAGGAAAACCTTCCCGTAAAGCCCTTCATTCTGCCGCGCGAAGAAGCGATAAAACTTATGCAGGACAGGCAGGAAAAATATAAAGTCGAGCATATCGGCGATCTGCCCGAGGACGCTGTGATCAGTTTTTATCAGCAGGGCGAGTACATCGATATGTGCGTCGGTCCGCATCTCTGCTACACCAAGGCGCTTAAAGCGTTCAAGCTCACCCAGCAGTCGGGCGCGTACTGGAAAAACGACAAAAACAATAAAATGCTCACCCGTATCGGCGGCATAGCGTTCCGCACTCAGGAGGAGCTGGACGAGCATCTTAAGCTTTTGGAAGAAGCCGAAAGACGCGATCACAGAAGAATAGGCAAGGAAATGGATTTGTTTATGCTCTGCGACGAGGGCCCCGGATTCCCGTTCTTCTTGCCCAAGGGAATGGCTCTTAAAAACGCGCTTATCGACTACTGGCGCGAAATTCACACTCGCGAAAACTACGTCGAGGTGTCCACTCCGCTCATTATGAACCGTCATTTGTGGGAGACCAGCGGTCACTGGGATCACTACAAGGACAATATGTATTCCACCAACATCGACGAAGAGGTGTACTGCATAAAGCCGATGAACTGCCCCGGCGGGGTTATGGTGTACCGCAGTAAGCCCCACAGTTATCGCGAATTACCGCTTCGCATCGGCGAGCTGGGTATCGTGCACCGTCACGAGCTTAAAGGCGCTTTGCACGGGCTGTTCCGCGTTCGTTGCTTCACTCAGGACGACGCGCACATCTTTATGCGCAGAGAGCAGATCACCGACGAGATCGTGGGAGTCGTTCATCTTATAAACGAAGTGTACAGCAAGTTCGGCTTCGAGTATTTCGTCGAGCTGTCCACCCGCCCCGAAAACAGTATGGGCAGCGACGAGGACTGGGAAGCGGCAACGAACGGTCTTAAAACCGCGCTGGAAAAACTCAATCTGCCGTATATCATCAACGAAGGCGACGGCGCGTTCTACGGGCCGAAAATCGATTTCCATCTGCGCGATTCTCTGGGCAGAACCTGGCAGTGCGGCACCATTCAGCTGGATTTCCAGATGCCCATCAATTTCAACCTCGAATATATCGACGAAAAAGGCGAGCGTCAGCGCCCCATTATGATCCACAGAGTGTGCTTCGGCTCTAT
>JBJFAC010000183.1:0-3287 GCA_051887715.1 Candidatus Neoclostridium sp. | reverse complement strand
TTGCAGTTCGGCCAATCCGGGCGTAATCGAAGAAATCGTTTTCCCGGAAAACAATACTATTAAAACAATCGGAACCAATGCGTTCTATCGTGCCTTGGCATTAAGTTCGATCACTATTCCCGAGGGCGTCGTTACGATCAATACCTATGCGTTCGCATACAACTACAATCTTGAATCCGTTACGTTGCCGTCCACGCTTGCAACCATCGGAATCTCCAACTTCTCCGGCGCAAGCAAGCTGGCAACAGTAACATTCAACACCGACGAAAACGGCAACTCCGCGCTTACCGCAATCCCTGGAAGCTTGTTCAGCGGCTGCACCGGTCTTACCAGCATCGTCATTCCCAAATCGGTAACCAGCATCGGTTCTTCGGCTTTCAGCAGCACCAAGAACCTCGAAACGGTCACCTTTGCAGAGGGAAGCCAACTGACTAAGATCGACGTAAATGCGTTCTACTCCTCCGGCATTAAGAGCATTAAAATCCCGAAATCCATCGTGGAAATAGCAAACGCCGCGTTCAGCGGAGCGTCCCGTCTTGCAACCATTGAGTTCGAAGAAGAAAGCAACATTGCAAAGATCGGCAACACCGCGTTCTCCGCTACCGCAATCACCGAATTCCGCTTCCCCAAGAGCACTGCCGAAAACGGTATTACCCTGGGCACCGCGGTATTCCAGAACTGCAAAAACCTGACCACCGTTTACATTTCCGAATCGGTCAGCTCGCTCGAAGGCGCGTTCAGTAAGTGTTCGTCCATCACGAGTCTGGTCATTTCCGAAAATTCCAAGCACTTCAAAGCAAGCGTAGATAATCCCCGTCTGATCACCAACGTAGACGGAACCGCAATCCGTTACGTACTCGGTACTCTCGACGTTCCCGCAGTGGTTCAGAAGGATAAAGACGGCAACGTTATCAAGGACGAAAACGGCAACCCCGTAACCGTAAAGGAATTCGTCATTCCGAAGGGAATTATCGAAATTTCGCCCAACGCTTTCGAAGGTCAGAACAACATTGAAAAACTTGTTATTTCGTCCGACGTTCAGTCCATCGGCAACCGTGCGTTCGCAAACTGCTGGGGACTTAAAGACGTCGTGTTCGAGGAGGGCTGCATTCCCACGATGGGAATAGGCGCGTTCAGCGGATGCTACTATCTCGAAAACGTCAAGATGCCCACGAATCTGAGAGCAAACTCGTACGGTTACTTCGTTATCAACGAACAGTTGTTCGACGGTTGCAGAAGCCTTAAGAGCATCACGTTGCCTATCAACACCACCCACATCGGACAGGACGGAGGCGGAACCGGTTTCTCGTACACCTTCCGTAACTGCACCTCGCTTGAAGAAGTCATTCTTCCGGATACTCTTAAGATAATGGCGGCTCAGATTTTCGAGAACTGCGGAATCAAGAGCATCACCATTCCGGCAAGCGTTGAAAAAATCGGCGGCTCCAACGTATTCAAGGATTGCCGTCAGCTGGAAACCGTAGTGTTTGAAAATGCGGCAAACATCACTCTGCTTGGAGGCTACACCTTTGCAAACTGCTACAGCTTAAAGAGCGTGGATATCTCCGCAATAACCAAGGTTACCACGGCGCCCACGTATCTGTTCCAGAATTGCTATTCGCTTACCGAAGTTAAGCTGCCCGATTGCTTTACTTCTATCGGTGCGAATTCGTTCTTCGGCTGTTCTTCGCTTGAGAAGATCACTCTGCCGGCAAAAGCGACCATAATCAATGCGAACGCTTTTAAGGGCTGCACCTCGCTTAAAACCGTAGATATGGGCAGCGCAAAGCTTGCGGCAATCAAAGCCAACGCTTTCGAAGGCTGCACCTCGCTTGAACAAATCAGTCTGCCTTCTACCGTAAACGAAATTCTGGCTTATGCGTTCTATGGAAGCGGACTTAAATCCATCGTTATTCCTAACGCGGTGACCGTTCTCGGCACCACCAAGACCAGCGCGTCCACTACCGCTAAGGCATATACCTTCGCAGAATGTAAAAATCTTACGACCGTAACGTTCGGAACCGGTTGCAAAAAGCTGGCAGGATGGGTATTCGAGAACTGCACAAGCCTTACTACCGTCAATATGAAGCAGCTCACTCAGATCGGTAACTACGCTTTCGCAGGCTGTACGTCTCTGCAAAGCGCCGACCTGTCCGGAATTACTTCGTACTCCTATCTGCATGTCGGTGCGTTCCAGAACTGCACGTCGCTTACCGACGTTAAGTTCAACGCAAACCTCACCTGCCTTCAGGCTCGTCTGTTCGAGGGTTGCACGGCGCTTGCCGAAATTACCATTCCCGCAAAAGTTTACACCATCGGAAACTACGTTGCAAACAGCACTTCCGTAAATGCGGCTACGTACGATAAGGAATACGCTACCTACGGCTACACGTTCGCGGGCTGCACCAACTTGCAGAAGGTCAACTTCGAAGGAAACGCACTGATCTTCCTGGGCTACAAAGTATTCTCCGGATGCGAAAAGCTCACCGACATCAATATTCCTCAAACTAACTTTATGTATCTGTGCAGCTTTGCATTCGAAGACACCGGCGTCACCGAGTTCGAGATCGGAAGCAAGTTAAAGTACGTCGGCACGACGCCCTTCCTCGGCTGCAGCCTGACTAGCGTCACCAGCAATAACGCAAACATCGTAATAGACGGCAACGGCGTGGTATCCAGCGCAGACGGCTCCGTGATATTCTACTATCCCGCAGAGCTGCCCGTCGACATCGATTTCACCACCGTCACCGCTAGCACCGCTCTGTACGGCAACACCACCGAAACCGAAGTCACTTTGCCCGATGGCATTACCGCAATCACCGCAAAGATGTTCTACGGCTTCAAGGGACTTAAGAAAATCGTCATCCCCGAAGGCGTGACCGAAATCGGTAACTACGCGTTTGCGGAATGCACGGGACTTACCGAAATCGTTCTGCCCTCCACGCTCACCAAGATCGGCGAGTACGCGTTCCAGAACTGCGGTCTCACCGCGATCACTCTGCCCGATTCTCTCACCACTATCTCTAAGGGAGCATTCCAGGGTAGCGCGCTCGCTACGGTAACCATTCCGGCAAGCGTAACGGCTATCGCGCAGGACGCATTCCGCGGCAGCGCGCTTGAAACCGTGGTCGTCAACTGCGACATTCTGGCAGTGGAAGGCTACAATGCTACGCTCGATATCACCACTTACAATGCGAACAGCAAGTTCAGCTCCGGATTATTCGCAGACTGCGTCAAGCTGACCAAGGCAACCTTCAACGGCGAGTTCAACGTTATCTCGAACTATA
>JBJFAC010000182.1:0-3295 GCA_051887715.1 Candidatus Neoclostridium sp. | reverse complement strand
GAACGAGCCGTTCTCGTCCTCGATATACACTACGTCGCGGCGTACGCGGATATAGTCGCACGCTTCTCCGTCCAGCACTTCCGTGAGATTCTGCTCCGAGTTCTGCACGGAGGCGTCTTTTACCAGAAACGCGTCGTACACCCATATATCGGAAAAATGCTTTTCCGGCGTGCTGACTATGGAAAATCTGAGCGACATAGACATCACTATCAGCGCCGTACAACCCGCAATTCCGACCAGCGTTGCTATAACGCGCGATCCGTCGCCGAACAGATTGTTTATCGTCGTCTGAGTGTAAAGCGACAGGCGCTTCCAGATTTTAAGTTTCCAATACGCCTTGGGACGGTTCTGACCGCGATCGCCCCTGATAAGCTCGACAGCCTTGCGCTTTAACAGTTTTCGGCAAGGCAGCCAGGTGGCGATGCAGACGAGCACGATCTCCACGAGCGTGATTATCAGCGCTTCCGGCACGGTGAACGTATTCGGCAGGTACGGGAAGACGTACAGCTTTGCGTAGGCGTGATTTACTATCGTTTCTATCACGAAGTAGCCCAGCGCGTATCCCAGAAGCGAGCCGAGCAGCACCGCTATTACCGAATAGCACGTGTAATGCGCCAGAATTTCCCTTCCGCGGAAGCCGAGCGCTTTCTGAACGCCCGTCGCAACCTGCGATTCGTTGATGTTTCTCGACACGGTTGTGTAGCACACCATCATTCCGACGAATACGAATAAAAGCGACATCGTATAGCACAGTTTTTTGCTTGATTCGGCGTTGTATTTTGCCGTAACCACGCCGGCATTGTCCGTTCTTTTCTGAACCGACCAGTTTTCGTAGCGCACCAGATTACGGCGCGTTTCAAGCGCGGCGCGGTACTGACTTATCGCCTCTTCGAGCTTTGCCGTATACTCGCCCGCGTTCTCTATCAAGCCCGAAGAATACGTAGCAAGGGGCGTTTTTTCTCCCTGCAGCTCGTCCAGCATCGCTATCGCCGCGTCGATCGCTCCTATCTGTCCGCGCACTTTCCCAAGCTTTTCGCAAAGCTTTTCCTCTGCTCCGGCAAGGTCGGGCGAGAGCGACACCGCCATCATTATCAGTCCGTGCAGGGCTTCAAGCGTTCCTTCCGGATCTTTTTCGTAGTTCTCTGCAAACGATTTCGCCGTTTCGAGGTAGTCTTTCAACTGCGCTACGCCCTCTGCGTCTTTGCTTAAATTCATATAATCGAGCGCTTGCTCGACGACTTTTCTTTCTTTTTCCGTAAGCGAATCTGGATTTTTAAGATATTCTTCCAGCAGTCGTCCGATTTCGTTTGCCGCGGGGACGATCTGACTTACCAGATCGGGATTTTCCGCAAATATCTGCGCTACCTCGTCCGCAATCGCCTGCAAAGTCTCCTCGGTGGGCTGAGCGATATAGCTTTTTAACAGTTCGTCCGTCTTTTCCAGACGATTATACAGCGCTTCCGCTTTGCCGCGAAGCGCGACCAGCTCCTGCCGCTTTTCTGCGAACTCCGATCTCGCCTGCGCCAGCTTTTCGTCCAGCGCGGCGGCTATTTCGTCGCTCCGACTGCCTGCGCGCACGCTTCCTACCTCTTTTATGCGATTGGCGATAGTCGAGGCTTTCTCTCCGTATTCGTCTCCGAAGGTTTCCAAACCGTCCAGCTCCTCGCTTTTTATCAGCAGCTGCGTAAAGGAATAATCGTACGCCTCGCGGTTGAACGCTTTTTCGGAAGCCACCGCGTAATAATCCACCGAGCCGTCGCCGATACCGCAAAAACCGCGCGAATAGTCGTTTTCGTTTCGGAGATAGGACGGGTGCTCCACGATTGCCGTAACGGTAAACTCCGTGCCGACAAGCGGCGATTTTCCGTTCGTTTCGGCGTTTATCGTTATTTTATCGCCGACGTCTCGCAAATCGCAAGCCTTCAATACGAGCAATCCCTGCCCCGTGGAAAGATTTCTCGAGTCGACCACGCTCAACTTTCCGTTAAATTGCTCCGACGCCGATTGAGCGTTATCGAAAGTAGAGGAAAGTTCGGCGGATATCGTAAAGTGAATTATACTGTCGTATTCTTTTAATTGCTCGGCAAAAAACTCCGTGTATTCGGGAATGCCGGCTGCGCTCGTTTTCGGCAGAACGTGCGTTTTTTCTACGTAATCAAAAATGTCCCGCGGACTGATGTTGATTCCGTCGATATATTCCTGCTCGCCTAATAAAACGTGGAGCGAAAGCTGCTTTATTCCTCTTGCATCCACTATTTCCTTTGATAAATCTGCCGTCGTATCGGTCGAAATTAATATCCTGCTCATTTTTATCACCTTTCTTATGACGTAAATCAGTGTGTTTTTAATTGTATAAAACCATTAGTATTATACTATATCCGACGTTTTTTGTAAATTATTAGCGCGGCGTGGTTCGTTCAACATTCTTTCTATAAATAAATTCTAATGGTTGAAATCAATTCTTTCGTTAAAAACGTAGATGTTTCTGAGTTGAAATAATTCGTTAAGGTTTTAAGCGGCGGCGCACTGCCGTCAATTGAGCCTCAACGAAGTATCAACAGATATTGTCTTTCGCTTGGCTTTGCTGTACGAAATAGTTGCACAGGCATATGTTTTTAACTTCCTTTTCTCTAAAATGAAGTAAAAGTACGGCATAATTGCCGTAGTTCACGTTAGTTTATCCGTTGTTCGTTTCTATGCGTTTACAGTTCTTCGTCCCCAGCCATCTTGATTTCAACCCACGCACCCGCACGGGGTGCGACAAAGATTATCGGCATAGCCGATCCAGCCATCTGATTTCAATCCACGCACCCACACGGGGTGCGACGGTATCAAAAAACAAGGAGGTGTGAAAAATGGAAACTCTTAAAAAGCCTTGCAAGCAATCGGCACAACAGTTAAATGTAACGAAAGTATCTCAAAAATTACCGTTACAATAACAATCAAAAAACCGAGTACAAGCAAGGCACCCAAAAACGGCAAATAAGCCGTCAGGCAGAGAGGGCGGAACTTTCCGCCCCTCGTAAAACCTATTATATCAGATAAAAACAAAAAAGTCAATAAAAAAAGAAGAGCAAAAAACTATGAGAAGCGAAGCACAAAAAAAAGCCGACAAAAAATACAAAGAAAAAAACAAAAACAAATATGCTTTTTGGGGAACCTCATTTACACCCGAAGAAAGCGAACAAATAAACAAAGTACTATCAGATAAAGGAATATCAAAAGCAGATTTTATACGGTGGGCAATGATACCGGCGGGGTGCTCAAGCACCGTCTGAAAACGCCTACCGCACAC
>JBJFAC010000181.1:0-3329 GCA_051887715.1 Candidatus Neoclostridium sp. | reverse complement strand
GTTCAACGTTTTTAAGGTTGGAACAACCGACGCGGTGAATGGCAATACCTCTTCCGCGTGAAATAAAACCTACTATATCGTCGCCCGGAACGGGGTTGCAACATCTGGAAATGCGAACCAGTAAATCGTCGTGTCCTTTAACGATAATACCGGAAGTACTGCTGCTTTTTACGCTGAAATTATGTTTAACGGGAGCGCGCGATTTTTCTTCTTTTTTATAGAAGTCGATTAACTTTGAAAGTATCTGATTTACGGTAAAGCCGCCGTAACCCACCGATGCGTATAAATCGTCGATAGAAGAAATCGAATAACGCGCCATAATGACGTCCAGCCATTTCTGTTGCATAAGCGAGCCGAGATTATATCCGCGTATTTTCGCCTCGTGTTCAAGCATATCCTTGCCCTTGCGAATATTTTCTTCCTTCAGTTCCTTTTTGAAAAACGCCTTGATTTTGCTCTTAGCCTGAGACGTTTTAACCGTACGTAGCCAATCGCGGCTGGGGCCCTTAGAAGTCGGAGACGTAATAATTTCAACGTAATCGCCCGTCTGTAGCTTAGTTTCAAGCGGTACCATCTTGTTGTTAATCTTTGCTCCGATACATTTATTACCTATCTCCGAATGCAAAGTATAAGCAAAGTCTATCGGATTAGCGCCTTCCGGCAGGTTTATTACGTCTCCGCGCGGCGTAAACACGAAAACCTGACCGGAATACAGATCGAATTTCAACGATTCGTAAAATTCTTGCGGAGACGAGTTTTCACTGCTTTGCACGTCCATAACTCCGCGAAGCCATTCGAGTTTTTCGTCCAATTCGTTATTCTCGGCACCGCGATGTTCCTTATATTTCCAGTGCGCGGCAATGCCGTACTCGGCAATTTTGTGCATTTCGTACGTGCGTATCTGAATCTCGAACGGCATACCGAACGTAGTCATAACGGTCGTGTGCAACGATTGATAATTGTTGGGCTTCGGAACGGCGATATAATCTTTGAATCTGCCGGGAATGGGCTTCCAGACAGTGTGTATCATACCCAAAACCTCGTAACAGTCTTTGACGTTTTCCACGATAACGCGCACGGCGGTAAGATCGTAAATCTGGTCGAAAGTCTTGTTCTGTGTGGTCATTTTCTTATAAATACTGTAAAAATGCTTCGGTCTGCCGCTGACCTCGCCCTTAATATTCAGTTCCTTCAAAAGCGCGGAAAGTTTTTCGCAGATAGTGTTTACAAGCTCGCGTCTTTCCGAGCGTTTAAGCGTTATTTCGTTAACCAGCTGTTCGTATGCGGCAGGATGAAGCACTTTCAGACACAAGTCTTCCAGCTCGCATTTAAAGTAACTAAGACCGAGACGAGACGCAAGCGGAGCAAATATTTCCAACGTTTCGGTTGCCATCGCCATCTGTCTTTCTCTTGAAATACTTGCAATCGTGCGCATATTATGCAATCTGTCGGCGATTTTAATAATCAGCACGCGAATGTCCTTTGCTATGGCAAAAAACATACGACGGAAATTCTCGGCTTGTTCTTCCTCTTTGGACTTAAAGGACAATTTTTTAAGCTTAGTAACCCCGGCAACGAGCTCCGCTATTTCCGCGCCGAATAAGTTTTTAATATCCTCCGGAGTAGCCGGCGTATCCTCAACGCAGTCGTGAAGCAGAGCGGCGGAAACCGCGCAATAATCCAGTCCGAGATCGATAAGAATATTGGCAACGGCAATCGGATGAATTATATAAGGCTCGCCCGATTCGCGCTTTTGTCCCTCGTGCATTTTGGAAGCAAAGTCAAACGCCCGATTGAGCACTTCGACCTGCTCTTTCGAGTAATACTGATTAAATTTTTGTCTTATATCCACATCAGGCATGAGCGTTTACCTCCTTTACGCGAGTATATAAATCGGACTGATTAAGATCAGCTTTCACTTTGTTTACAATGATTTTCAAAGGCGAGCTATTCAGAGAGATAATACCCACCTCCTCGAATACTACCGTGCAAAATACGAGTTGAGCATAATCGCAGTCCGGGAATCCTTTTTTTAATTTCTTGTACAGCGCCGCAAAATTTTTGAATTCAACGTCCGAAGATTTCTTCAAAAGGTCGTAATACGTCGTAAACACGCTTCTTTCGGTGGACAATTCGGGAAAACCCTCTTCTTTTTCCGGGACGAATATTTCAGCCTTCGTTTTAGAATTGAGATATGAAATTATTCCCGTGGAATACGGCTTAAACAAGAATATGATTTTATCGTAATAGGGAAGCGAAAGGTTATTCTGCTGCCACTGCGGCGCGACGATAACTCTTGAAAAGTTATTTATCGTCGTTGCAAAAGCGTATTCGTTTACCAGCATATTATGCTTTTTGATAAATTTCTCGTAAGTCGCTTTCGTATCGGCAACTACTATGGTCCCGTACAATTTGTTGTCAAACACATCGTCGACGTCCGAATAAGTAGCGTACTTTGCCTTCAGATCGCTTTCGTAAGCACAAAGGCTGAGATTATAAGCGCTTGCAAGATTGTCGCCCACGTACAGGTTTTCCGGACTACAAGCACGAAGCACTCCTTTAACGTCTTTGCCTCCGAAAGTATTGCGTTGCAGTTCGACCACAAGGTCTTTTTGTCCGTCCGCCATAAGCTGATATGAGAGCTCGGAAAAATTGAACGCAAAAATCTGCAACGTTCCGTCTATGCCGATAGAAACGTGCGACGGATTGTTTTTACAAGGCGCAACGACAACTTTGTCCGCGGTGATCTTAAAAACGGGTTTAGGATTGCTGTTACCCGTCGGCTCCAGCATAGCGAGAGACTCGACGAATTCGTAGTTTAATTGCTCTACGGACGACTGATCGTCGTACAAAACGTTGGGCAAAAACAATCGGTCGTCGTACTTGGACAGTATTCCGTTTACTCTTTGCTTAAATTTTTCCACGTTTTCGGGCAGAATCGAAAAGCCTGCCGCCTGACTGTGCCCTCCGAATTCAAGCAACAAATCGGCGCAACCGGACAAAACCTCAAACACGTTTATGCCCTCAACACTGCGACAAGTTCCCTTAAAAGAATCGCCCGATTTGGCAAGAATAAAAGTCGGACGCATAAAATCGCCGCAAAGCTTTGCCGCAAGAATACCGGTTATTCCTTTTTCCCACGACGTATTACATAAAATAATCGCGCGGTTATTAACGATATCTTCATAACCGAGATCAACCAGCGCCTCCGAGTACATCTCGCTGCACATTTCCTTGCGTCTGTCGTTTTCTTTTTCAAGCTCGGCAACGATTTCGTTAACTCTTTTACGGCTGTCCGTGGTAAGTAATTCAAAAGCACGGTAAGCGTC
>JBJFAC010000180.1:0-15180 GCA_051887715.1 Candidatus Neoclostridium sp. | reverse complement strand
GTCGTGGATAAGGATATGAAAAACAACCGGCTTATCGTGTCGTGCGGAGAGGGCGAGGAGCTTCTTTCGCGCGGGCTCACGGCAAGCGGGCTGAACGTAATAGGACGGTGGGACAAAAAGGACTTCGTCTGCACGGCAAAGTTCCGCTACCGTCAGGGCGAGCAAGAGGTTTTCGCCCATATCGACGGCGATAAGCTGCGCCTCGAATTCGATAAACCGCAAAGAGCGGTAACGCCCGGTCAATACGCCGTTTTGTACACGGAAAGCGACGTGCCCGGCAAAAGAAGATGTCTGGGCGGAGCCGTCATCGAAACGGTAATAAAGTAAAGAAACCCAATAAACAAGGAGAAACGCAATGATAAGCAGATTTTCAGACGACAAACTGAGAGAAATCGTGGCGTCTATGTCCGTCCGCGAAAAAGCGGCGCAGATGACGCAGTTAAACGCGAATATGCTCGACACCGACGAAAACGGAGAGATCACGGGACCTGCCGCAGACTGGTCGCTTACCAAAGAGGACGTGTTTGCAATCGGTTCTACGCTCAATTTCAAGGGAGTAAAACGCTTTATGCAACTGCAAAAGGCGCATTTAGAGGGAGATCCGCACCGTATTCCCTTGCTTGGAATGATGGATATAATACACGGGTGCCACACTGTTTACCCCGTGCCGATCGCGCTCGGCTGTTCGTTCGAGCCGCAAATGGTGGAAGAGCTCTGCTCTATGGCGGCGAGAGAGGCGGCGGCTTGCGGCGTTCAGGTGACCTTTGCGCCTATGTGCGACCTGGCTCGCGACGCGCGTTGGGGCAGAGTGGTCGAAACTACCGGCGAAGATCCTTATATGAACGGACTGTACGCGGCGGCGGCTACGCGCGGCTTTCAGGGCGACGACCTCGGCGACGAGAATAAGGTTGCGGCTTGTCTTAAGCACTTCGCTTGCTACGGAGCGGCGGAGGCGGGCAGAGATTACAATACCGTAGATATGAGCGAGCGCACCGCAAGAGAATATTACTTAAAAGCCTATAAAGCGGCGGTAGACGCGGGCATCGCTATGGCAATGACGTCGTTCAACGTGTACGACGGTATACCGCTCACCGCCAACAAAGCGCTCGCGGTGGACGTTCTTCGCAAGGAATGGGGCTTTGACGGCGTGGTCATATCCGACTACAACGCGTTCGGAGAGATGGTGACGCACGGCTACGAGCAGGACGGAGCGAAAATTGCCGTCCGCGCCTTCGAGGCAGGAGAGGACATCGAAATGATGTCGCCCAACTACCTTTTCAATATGGAAAAGCTGGTCAAAAGCGGCAGAATAGACGAAAAAGAGCTGGACGAGCACGTTTTCCGCATACTCAAATTAAAACGCGACCTCGGTATGTTCGACGATCCCTTCCGCGGACTCAGCGAACAGCGCGAAAAGGACGAGTGCCTTACCGAGCAGAACCGCGCTCTCGTGCGTAAAGCCGCGGAGAAAAGCAGCGTTCTTCTCAAAAACGAAGCAGCGTTGCCGCTCGGAGAAGAGAGCGTTGCGCTCGTCGGTCCGTTTGCGGACGCCGGCAACATTATCGGAACGTGGCGCGCCTACGGAAAAAGCGAAGACACGGTTACCGTCAAAGCGGCTTTTGAAAAGGACGGAAAGCAATTCACCTATGCGCGCGGATGCGGCTGGGGACTGAAAGAGACCGACGAAAGCGGCTTCGAGGAAGCTATCGCCGTCGCGAGAAGAGCCGAAAAGGTGGTTATGTGCCTGGGCGAGGAACAGGATTACAGCGGAGAAGGCAAAAGCCGCGCGGATATCCGTATTCCCGAATTGCAGGTAAAGCTGCTTAAAAAAATCAAAGAAGTCAACGAGAATATTATTCTGGTACTGTTCACCGGCAGACCGCTCGTACTAACCGAAGTCGCGCCGCTCTGCAAAGCGATCGCAGTGGTGTGGCAGCCCGGTACGGAAGGCGGCAGCGCGATAGAAAATCTGCTGTTCGGCAAGGTGAATTTCTCCGGTAAGCTGTCTATGTCTTTCCCCTATCACGTTGCGCAGTGCCCCATATTCTATAACCGAATGAATACGGGCAGACCGTGCCCCGCCGACTACGAAAACGCCGGCTATACTTCCAGATATCTGGACGTGCCCGACAGTCCGCTCTATCCCTACGGATACGGCTTGTCCTACTCCGAGTTTAAGTACGGAGAGCTGACCTTGTCGTCCGATAAAATGGATCGCGGCGGCATTATTACCGCTTCGGTCGAGGTGACCAACGCGTCCGACGTGGACGGAGAGGAAGTGGTTCAGCTTTATATTCACGACCTGTTTGCCTCCAGAGTGCGCCCCGTCAAGGAGCTGAAAGCATATAAGAAAGTGTTAATAAAAGCGGGCGAAACCGTGCGCGTAGATTTTGATATAGACGAAAATATGCTGAAATTCTGGGACGAGAATATGGACTACGTTGCAGAAAACGGCGAGTTCGACGTGTTCGTCGGCGGATGCAGCTGTACGAAAAATAAGGCTCGGTTCGTTCTGCAATGAGAGCGGTAATCCAAAGAGTCAAAAGCGCGCGCCTCGAAGTAGACGGCGCGTTAGTGTCCGAAATAGGGCAGGGACTGGTCGTGTTTTTCGGAGTCAAAGAGGGCGACGACCTGTCCGCCGCCGACTATATCGTGCGCAAAATAGCAAATATGCGGCTGTTCGAGGACGGAGCGGGCAAAATGAATCTGGCGCTTTCGGACGTCCGCGGCGAGGTTCTGTTCGTGTCGCAGTTCACGCTGTTCGCTCAGTGCAGGCACGGCAATCGCCCCGGATTCTCCCTTGCCGAAAAGCCCGAAACGGCTAACCGCATTTACGAGTACGCGGCGCAAAAGCTTGCCGAGCTCGTGCCCGTAAAAAAAGGAGTTTTCGGTGCGGATATGAAAATTCTGCAGCAAAACGACGGACCGGTTACCATTATTCTCGACAGCGAAGAATAAAACAGTATACAGTTCGGTTTTATAATATAGTAAATAAGGACGAGCACCGCTCGTCCGTTTTTTACGTAATATCCGTTCGGTTGTTACACACTCCGTCACCGTAATAACGAGCATTGCTCGTCCGATTTTTTTCGCAAAAATTAAATCTCCGCGCTTTCCATCCTCTTTGGCTCCGTCCGAGAGGGAGCCGGCGCCGTCAGGCGACCGAAAGAGAATGCGTCTTTTTTAAATTGAAACAAATCGGGTTAGCGCAAAAAGCCGAAAACGCGTGAAAATTACTTAATTTTAATGGTTTTTATGACTATCGGATAGACGGGAACGTCGTTATAGTAGCCCACGGAAGTGGTTTTGGCGGTCGAAATCGCTTTAGCGACGGCAAGGCTGTTCTCGTCCGAAAGAGCGCCGAACGCGGCGTATTGTCCGTCGAGGTAGCCGCAGTCGGCAACGCAGATAAAGAATTGCGACGAAGCGGAATTTTTATCCATAGCGCGCGCCATCGACAAAACGCCCTCGGCGTGGTGCAGGTCGTTGCCTTTAAAGCCGTTGGCGGCAAATTCGCCCACCACGTTATTCGGCGCTTCTTTGTGCACAAGCTCGCCGTTTTGGTCGATAAAGCCTCCGCCCTGAATCATAAAATCGGGAATAACGCGGTGAAAGCACAGTCCGTCGAAAAAACGGTTTTCGACGAGCGACAGAAAGTTTTCCACGGTTTTCGGAGCCTTGTCTTCGTAAAGGCGAGCGTTCATAACGCTGCCGTCTTCCATAATAATGCTGATCTCGGTCATAATTATCTCCCAAACAAATACTTTACGATAATGATATACTTTTTCGACCGAAAAGTCAATCGTTTACAAGCGAAAGTCCGCGCCGCACGCTTTGATAAAAGAGTGAGAAAGCTTTGTCGGCAAAACGAGACGGGAAAACGGAAAAAAATCGAACTTGCGACGGTTTTCTCGGAGAACGCGGTTCGGTTTAAAAAAATATCGGTAAAAAAAGCGAATAGAATTGCAAAAAAGATTTTTGCGGTGTATAATATCAATATTCCAAACGTAAAGGAGAATAAAATTATGGATGAGAAAGTAACGCTTACCGCTCACCGCGGTTACCGCGCCGAATATCCGGAAAACACGATGACGGCTTTCAGAGAAGCCTTAAAATTGGACGTCGATTCTATCGAAATGGACGTGCACATGACTAAGGACCGCGAAATAGTGGTCATTCACGACGCCGATCTTCGGCGCACGACCGATAAAGAAGGGCTCGTTCGCAATATGACGTTGGCTCAGGTTCGCGAGGCAGACGCAGGCATAAAGACCGGCGAGCGGTTCAAGGGCGAAAAAGTGCCCACGCTGGACGAGTTTCTGGCGCTTATGGCAACTCGCCCCGATATCAGACTGCTGCTGGAATTGAAAGACTATCCCGAAGAAGTGGGCGATTTTGCATACGTTTCGTGCGAAAGAACGATCGATCTGCTCAAAAAACACGGTATCTGGGGCAGAGACCGCCTTACTATCGTTTGTTTTTCCACGGGAATTTGCGCCTGGCTGAAAACGCGCTACCCGTTCGACGAGACGGTTATTCACGGCTTCTGGCCCAAATACCTGATGCGCGGCTGGGAAAAGGACGATCCTTATAAATATCTGGACGAGGTATGCCTCTTCCACGATAACCGTACCGTGGACGGAAGAAATATTCCCGCTCCCGATCCGGTTGCCGATAAATGCTATTTCGACAATTTCAAAGATATGAAGATAAAGCCCTGCGTTTATTTCCGTTTCGACAACGACGCGGAACATTACCGCAAGGCGCTTGCAAACGGCGCTGTCGGAATAACCGCCGACGATGCTTATACCTGCGGCAAAATTCTGGACGAACTCGGCGCAAGAAAGCTTAAAAAATAATTTTTGCGCCGCAATCCGATAAAAAAGCTCTAAAAGAAATTCTATTCTCAGAATAAAAAAGAGCGACCGCCCGTCGTTCTTTTTTAATAAGCCTTATATCGGTCAGACTATTTTTATGAAGCACAGCCTCTTTGCGTCGGCGTGAGGTATAACCTCTTTGCGTCGGTTGCTTTCACAAAAGCTTTCCCCGAGTTGCCGTTTCCACGAAGCCTTGGTTGTTTTTTCAGATTGCCTTACTGCGCGTTGATATTTTCGTAATTTCGAGTTGGGTTCTTTCCGTTAGCCTCCCTTTGCGTGATATTTCTACGAAGTTGAGTGTTGCTTTCTTTCCATTTGCCTTGTGTTGGTTATTGGTTGCTTTTTTCTCTTGCCTCCCTCCGCGTGTGCTTCTTCCTATCTTGCCTCCCTCCGGGAGGGAGGGGGACCGCGATAGCGGTGGAAGGAGCAAGCGACTTATAAAATTCGACCTTAAAAGAAATTTTTGTAGGGGCGAGCACCGCTCGTCCTTATATCTTTGTCCCTTGTATGGGCGAGAATCGCTCGTCCTTAAATCGTTAATTACCAAAAAAAAGTAAACTTGTAGGGGCGAGCATTGCTCGTCCTTATTTACTATATTACAAAAACACATTTTTACCTAAATTTTAAAAGACGCATTCTCCTTCAGTCGCCTGACGGCGACAGCTCCCTCCCGGATGGAGCCAAAGAGGCATTTTAACCGTAAAATATCGTATAATCGATGAACAGACGAGATATAATCGCCCGTCGTTTTGTTTTTATAAAGAAAAGAATCCACGAGCCGAGCGCGCGTGGATTATCTTTCCGGTCACAATTATTGATCGATTTTTACAAATACCGTTTCCCCGTACAAAGGAATTAAAGCGTAGATAAGATTTCCGATACCAAAAGTGAACCAAAAAGTCAAGAGAAACACCAGCAAATGCTTGGTGTGGGGCTTGCGTTGGCGTAACGAAGCGGAATCCTCACCTCTGCTAAGAACCTTGTAGTTCAAGGTAACGTAGTCGTCGACTGCGTGTTCGAACTCCTGTCGGTCTTTGCATCGTCTTATTCTGTCCGGCATAGACGTACCTCCTTATATATTAGTGTACCTCTATTATACTAGATATTTTGTCTAGTGTCAAGACATTTCGTCTAGTTTTCTGTAAAATAATAAATATATGGACAGGAAGTTTTGCCAAAATCTCAAAGAAGCAAGAAAGCAATACGGCTTGACGCAAAAACAGGTCGCATATTCTTTGGACGTGGTTGAAAGCTGTTATGCAAATTGGGAGCAGGGGAGAACGGAGCCTAATATAGATATGCTCCGCAAATTGAGCAAAATGTTTTCGGTGAGCATAGACGATCTTATAAACGGGGACTGCTACGTGGAGAAGCCGAAAAAGGGAGATGTAAAGGAAAGCAAATGAAGGCGAACGGGCTTGGAAAAGAAAAATCAATAGACGCGTTTGTAAAGAAAAAGCTGGAAAAGCTCGCTCGGTCGGATAAAAGCATGAAAACGCTGTTCGAGCTGATGTTCTCCGAGCGGGAAAACGTTATGTTCGAGAAAAGCGAGGGCGTTATCGTGCGCAGAAAAACCTACGGACAGGTGCGAGATAACGCGCTTGTTCGGGCGGCTCGGCTGAGAGAAAAGCTGGGCGAGCACGAGGAAAACGCCGTGGTGGGGCTTAAAGCGGAAAGCGGAAGCGATTGGGTGGAGCTTTTCTGGGCGATAACGGCTTGCAACTGCCGACCTCTGCTTCTTAACTCCCGTTTACCGCACGAGGTATTGGAAAAAACTCTTTTGCAGATGAACGCCGTGGCGGTGGTAAGCGACGGCACGCCTTTTGCCGTCCGCACCGTGATGATAAGCGACGTCGAGCCCGTCGGACAGCCTGACGAAGAAAACGAATTCGGCGATCGGCTGTTCGTTATGTCGTCGGGAACGAGCGAAAGCGTAAAGGTGTGCGCTTACGGAGCAGAGCAATTGTGCTGTCAGATTTCCGACAGTTATTATATAATAAAAAAGAATAAAATGATAAAAAAGCATTACGACGGAGCGCTTAAACAGCTGGTCGTACTGCCCTTTTATCACGTTTTCGGTTTTATCGCGGTGTACGTATGGTTTTCGTTCTTTTCGCGCACGTTCGTCGAGCTTGGCGATCTCAGCCCCGAAACCGTGGTGCGGACGGTGCGTCGCCACAAGGTAACGCATATATTCGCCGTGCCGCTGTTTTGGGAGCGCACGTTCGATAAAGCGATGATAACGATACGCGCGCAGGGCGAAAAAACCGCTCGCAAATTCGACAAAGCGCTTGCCCTTTCGTTAAAGCTGGGCGGCGGTTTAATCGGTAGAATTTTCCGAAGGGCGGCGTTCGGACAGGTGCGCGAGCGGCTGTTCGGCGACAGTCTGTGCTTTGCCATCAGCGGCGGCGGAGCGATTCGCGGCAAGACGATGGAGTTTTTCAACGGGATAGGCTATCGGCTGGTGAACGGCTTCGGCGCTACCGAAGTCGGCATAAGCTCGGTCGAGCTGACGGGCAGTATGAAAAGAATATGCTCGCAGTCGGTAGGCGTGCCGCTTCCTTCCTACCGTTATGAAATAACCAAGGAAGGAACGCTGTCGGTTTCGGGCGAGGCGCTTGCAAAAAGCGTGTTTGAAAAGGGAAAGGAGAGAGCGTCCGAAGGCGTATTCGACACGCGCGACCTCGCGAAAGAGAGGAAAGGCGCGTATTATATTCTGGGACGCAAGGACGACGATATAATTGTGCCCGCCACGGGCGAAAACGTCAACCCGGCGCTTATCGAAGGGCTGTTCGACGTACCGGGCGTTAAAGCGGTGTGCGTCGTGCCGGGAAAGCAGAACGCGCTTCCCGTACTGCTGGCTTCGGTGGGAAAATTCATTCCTTCGCCGCGTGCCGAGCAGATAAAGAAAGAGCTTGCGCGTATCGCCGACGAGCAGGCGCTGACCGGAACGATAGGCAAAATAGAACTGATAGGCGAAGATCTTATTAAGCCCGAAGAATTCAAGCTCAACCGTCGCAGAATAGCCTCGGATTACGCTTCCGGAAGGCTTTACGTTCTGACCTCGGACACGCGGCACGCGGAGGGCGAATGGGATATGCTCAGCCTGACCATACGCGGCGTGCTGGCTGCCGCGCTAAGCGTAAACGCCGACGAAATATCGCAAAAAAGCGACTTTTTCACAGATCTCGGCGGCACGAGCCTGGACTATTTCGCGTATGCGGCGGCGCTCGGACGTGAGTTTTCGTTGCCGACGCAGGCGCTGGTTTCGGCGAATTTACGCACGATCGAGGACGCGGCGCGCTTTATAGGGAGCAATCAATGACGGGATTTATCAACGCTTTTACGAAAATAACCGCCTGGCCCGTGCAGAAGGCGTGCTTCAACACGAAGATATACTACGAGGATAAAAGCGTGCAGAGCCGCCGCATAAAGGGACCTGCGATCGTGGTTTGCAATCACACCTCGGTGTACGATTACGCGGTTTTGCTGTTCGTGTTCTTTTCGCGCACGGTGCGCTATCAGATGGCGGAGGTGCTGTTTGAGAAAAAATTGCTGGGAGCCTTTCTTAAGGCTATGGGCGGCATAAAAGTGGATCGCGGCGCGCACGACTTCGCTTTTATGGATAAATGCGAAAATATTCTGGCAAAGGGCGGCTGCGTGGGCATATTCCCCGAAAGCCGACTGCCGAAAGAGGGCGAGGAAACGCCGCTTGCCTTTCAGCCGGGAGCCGTAATGCTTGCGCTGGGCGCGGACGTGCCGATAATTCCGGTCTACACCAACGGCTGTTACTTCGGCAAGGTCAAAAAAAAGACGGCTGACGGAAAACTCAAAAAAGAGCGGGCGAGAGTGGTTATCGGAAAGCCCTTCCGCCCCTCAGATATGTACGACGGCAGCGAAAGCGAAAAACAGAACGTCGAAAGACTGACGCAGGCGTTAAGGCAGAAGGTAATAGAATTAGGACGGTTACTCGATGAAAAAGAATAAACTGTTTTCATTTAAATATTTTTTGTGCGACTTCGTGCGCGTTACCGCCGCAATACCCACTCTTTTGTGGTTTCGCCCCAAAAAGCTGTACGAAAGCAAGGCGGCGAAAAAGAAGATACGGGGCGGAGCGCTTTTGTCGGCAAACCACGTCGGCTTTATCGATCCCGTGTATCTTATGGCGCAGATATGGTACCGCAGGCATCATTTTCTGACGGCGAAAGAGATCTTCGGCACGGGCAAGTTCAACAATTTTCTGTTCAAAAACGTGTTTCTGTGCATACCCGTGGACAGGCAGAATTTCACGGCGGGAGCGATGAAAGGCATAATAAATCAGTTAAAGCAGGGCGATCTGGTATCGGTATTTCCCGAAGGGCACATCGGAAAAACGGACGAAAACCTGCAATCGTTCAAGTCGGGCGTGACCTTTATGGCGTATATGAGCGGCTGTCCCGTCGTTCCCGTGTATATCAAGAAAAGAGAAAGCGTGTTTCGTCGCCAGACCGTAGTTATCGGCGAGCCAATCTATATAAACGCGAAGGACAAAAAGGGCTCGACAAGCGAGTTTTTAGAACAGAAAACACAGCTGCTTTACGAGAAAGAAAAGCAACTTAAACAAATTTACGACGAGAGGTGCAAAAAATGACCTGGCTTTATATAACGCTCGGCGTAATAGCGTTCCTGGTCGCGGGCTATATCGTGTCGTATCTGATCGTCAATCTTATAATGTTCGACAGATTTTTCAAACGCGACGATCCGAAAACCATACTCGAGCTGGACAGCAAGGCGTACGACGATTACCGCGAGCAGATGCTGGCGGCAAGAGAGCGAATGGAAAAAATGCCTTGCGAAAGGCTTTCGATAACGTCGTTCGACGGGTTGAAGCTGTCCGCGCGGTATTATCGCGGAAAAACGGACAAGCTGATAATTATGTGCCACGGAGCGCACACGTACAGCCTTAACAACTTTGCCGTTATGGCGGAAAAAATGGCGCAAAAAGGCTACTCTATGCTGATAATCGATCAGCGCGCGTACGGCGAAAGCGAAGGCGAATACGTTTCCTACGGCGCGTTGGAGCAGCACGATCTGCTTAAATGGATAGAACTGACCGAAAAATTCGATTACGTGCGCTCGATAGTGCTGTACGGCATTTCGATGGGAGCGGCGACCGTGGCGTTCGCCTCCGACAAAATAAAGGACGAGCGCGTTAAAGGAATGATTCTGGAAAGCGGCTATTCCTCGCTGGGCGAGCTGGAGCACAGTCTGACGAGCTCGCGCCATTTGCCCGACTTTCTGTTCTCCATGCAAAAGAGGAGAACCAGGCGCGTCGTCGGAGTGGAATTTACGCAAAGCAACGTCGATTCGCTTAAAAACACCGATATTCCCGCGCTGTTTATCTGGGGCGATAACGATATCGTCACGCCCTTAAAGGACTTCAAAGTGATGTACGACGAGTGCGCTTCGCAAAAACGGCTGGTGATCGTGCCGGGAGCCGGTCACGCCGTCGCCACCGTTGCCGGCGGAGAAAACGTGCAGAATCTGATTTTTAACTTTATCGAAAATAATTTTAAAGGAGAATGAATAATATGGAAAATTTTGTCATTATGCCCGACGCGACCTGCGATCTTAACAAAGAGCTTTGCCAAAAGTACGGCATCGACGTGATCCGCTCGCATTACACTACGCCTTCCGGAGAGGAAAAGGACGTATATCTCGACTGGGAAGAGCAGGGCGTTACCAAGGAAGAATTCTACAAGAGTCTCCGTCAGCATCCCAACGATTATTCGACTGCGCCGCCCAGCCCCGCGGAATATTTCGCGGCGATCGAGAAGTATTACAAGCAGGGAAAAGGCGTGCTGCTCATCACCATATCCTCGGCTATCAGCGGAACGTACGGTTTTGCCGAAGAAGCGGTAAAGGAATTTACCGAAAAATATCCCGACTCCCGCGTGCGCTTGGTCGATTCGTTGCGTTTCAGCGTTGCCACCGGCATTCTGGCTTTGTACGCGTCCATGCTGCGCGAGCAGGGCAAGAATATCGACGAGACCGCCGACTGGCTGGAGGAAAATAAGAACAGCTTCCATCAGGCGGGCTGGCTGGACGATCTGTCGTTCGTTGCGAAAAAGGGCAGGATCAACCATGCGAAGGCATTTTTCGGCACGCTTGCCGGCATTAAGCCCATCGGCGAGCTGGACAGGAACGGAAGAACCACCGTTTTAGGTAAAGCAAAGGGCGAAAAACAGGCTTACGAGGTGTTTTTGGGATATATGGAACGCACCATAGTCGATCCCGAGGAGAACGTTATCCTTATCGCCGATTCCAACAGAAACAAGCAGGCGCTTGCTTATCGCGATATGATACAGAACAAGTTCCACCCAAAGGCGATCTATATGACCGACGTGTTCCCCGGCTGCGGAATCAACGTGGGCCCCGGACTTATGGCGGCTTATTATTTCGGCAAGCCCATTACGGAAACGCTGGAAGAGGAAAAGAAAATAGTAACCGAGCTGCTTGCAAAAAAATAACCGAAAGCATAATACTAACGTAAAATAAAGGAGAAGACAAATGAAAAAGTTGACAAGTCGCGGTCAGATGTTTTGGTATGCGTGCTCCGCTATGGGCGTGAATCTTTTGAACCTGATGATGGGCTCGTATTTGTGCAGCGCGCTGCTTATCGGCGGTTTCGGAGAAGAAGCGATAAAAAATCAGACCTTTGCCGGCACCGACCTCGTTATTGCGGGCGCGTGGGCTGTGTTCGCGCTGATCGCCAAGATAATCGACGGCGTGATAGACATACCTATGGCGTCGATAACCGACAACCTGAAAAGCCGTTGGGGACGCCGTCGTCCGACTCTGCTTATCGGTCTGATCGCGCTCGTCGCGTCGTACTGCGCTTTCGCGCTGATAACGCCCGGCGCATTATCGGCAAATTGGCTCAACACCGTTTACTACGCCGTCACGCTGTGCGTTTTTTACACGGCGTACACTCTTACGATGGTCACCTATTACGCGACGTTTACCGAGATAGTGGACACCGAACAGGATCGGAATTTCATTTCCAACGTCAAGTCGGTGTGCGACATAGTGTATTTTATAGTCGGCTACGTCGTAGTTGCGGCGCTTCTGAAGGGCTTTAACGTCCGCTGGGTAGCGCTCGTCGTTTTGCCGCTGGTACTGCTTATGCTCATACCGTTGTTTATGATAAAGGAGCCGTCCACGCTGAAAAGCGACGCGCCCAAGCAAAAAACGGTAAACATTTTCAAGTCGCTGGCATATACGTTCAAGGACAGGAATTTCATCATCTGGATGTGCGTTTACTCGCTTATGACCTTCGGCGTTCAGCTGTTTTTAAGCGGAATAAACGAATATTTCTCGGTTACGAAAATGAGCATGATCTACGTTATGGTAGCGGCGTTCGTTCCGGTGCCGTTCACGCTGACGATATATAACAGGCTGATGAGGGAAAAGGGCTTCCGCTTTGCGTTCAATTACGTTCTTTTCACGTTCGGCGTGGCGATGGCGTCGCTTTTCGCCGTGTCCTTCCTGCCGCAAGGCGTATTAAAAACCGTCTTATCGGTGGTGGGCGGACTTATTTCCTCGCTTGCCGTGGGAGCGCTGTTCTCGGTTGCCTATTCCGTTCCGTCGCAGCTTGCCGCGGAGGACGAGGCGCGCACGGGCATAACCCGTTCGGCTATGTACTTTGCGGTGCAGGGCTTATTCGCGGGCGTTGAGACCGGCGTGGGAGGATCGCTTCTTCTGACCGGACTTAAAAGCTGGAACGCAAGCCATCTCATCACCATAATTGCGGCGGCGGCAATGGTCGTGGCGGGAATTTTAACGGTGTTTTTGCCGAAATCCGTTGCGAATATGGGAAAAATCGATAAAAAATCGGACGAAACGAGCTCGCAAGAGTAGGTAAAAAGTAAACCGTGCTTATTCAATCGGTACAAGCTTAAATATGAAAAAAAACAGACTGAACGGCGAGTTGTTCGGGCAGATGCTCCTATCCGGACTGAACAACCTCCGCTTAAGACAAAAAGAAATTAACGAGATGAACGTTTTCCCCGTTCCCGACGGCGACACCGGCACGAACATGGTGCTCACCCTCGGCAAAGGCGTGGAGAACGCCGGACAAAAGCAGTCGCTGGGCGAATACTTAAAAGCGCTCAGTGAAGGAATGCTTATGGGTGCGCGCGGCAATTCGGGCGTTATTCTGTCCCAGCTTTTCAAGGGTTTTTACGACGAGTTGGCTCGCGAAGACGTGGTCAATCCCGGTCAGGTAAGAGACGCGCTTATTTCGGCGTATAAAACGGCGTACCGCGCGGTCGTTCACCCCGTGGAGGGTACTATGCTTACCGTCGCGCGCGAAGGCATAGAGAACGTAAAATCGCAGATTTACGGCGACGTCACCATCGGCGACGTGTTCGGGGTGTATCTTGCCGAAATGAAAAAGAGCCTGATGCGCACTCCCGATATGCTGCCCGAACTGCGCGAGGCGGGCGTTCTGGACAGCGGCGCTATGGGCTACGTAGCCGTCGTGGAGGGAATGGTTAAGGCGTTTTACGGCAATCCCGTGACGTTTGACGGGCAGGCTCAGCCGTCGTATTCGCCCGATACCGCCACCGAGGAAAGACTTTCCTTCGACGCGGACAGCAAATTCGTTTACGGCTACTGCACCGAGTTTTTGTTACAGTTGCTTAACGACAAAGCGGACGTCGGCTCCTTTGACGAGCGTGCGTTCACCGAAAAATTACAGACTCTCGGCGATTCGTTGGTCGTGATACGCGACGACAGCGTGGTAAAGGTGCACGTTCACACTAAATTTCCGGCGCCGGTCATAGAGGAAGCTCAGCGCTACGGCGAATTTATTTCGTTCAAGCTGGAAAATATGACCGTTCAACACACCGAAAAACAGAAAAAGGAAAAAGAAAAGGAAATGCCGCACAAAACTCTGGGCGTTATCGCTGTTGCGGAGGGCGACGGCACCGCCAGACTGCTCACCGGCGTGGGCGCGGATATAGTACTGCGAGGCGGTCAGACGGTCAATACCCCTTCAAGCGATTTCGTGGCGGCGTATAAAAAGATCAACGCCGACAGAATAGTCGTTCTGCCCGACAACGGGAATATTTTCACCGCGGCAACGCAGGCGAAGGAAATAACCGGAATGCAGAACGTTACGATAATCCCCACCAAGTCGGTTATGGAGGGCTATTACGCGCTGGCTATGGCGACGGCGGACATAGAAGATCCCGACGAGCGCATTACGGCTATGCAGGACGGCGCGGACGGCGTTACGACCTTGTTCGTAGCGAAAGCGGTAAAGGACTATTCGGGCGGCGAGGTGAAATGTCGCAAGGGCGATTTCGTCGCGTTTATCGGAAGCAGGCTGGTAGCCGCGGAAAGCGACGTGATCAAAGCGACGATAAAGGGCTTGCAGAAGGTGCCGGACGCAGAGTCCAGGTGCGCGTTCACTATGCTTAAAGGACTTTCGTTTTCGGGCGAAGAGCAGGAGGCTCTCGAACGGGCGATCGAGGAAAAGTTCGACGGCGTGGAAACAACCTTTCTGTACGGCGGACAATCGGTGTACGACCTCGTTATAGGTATATTATAGGAGTAATAAATTGACGACGATATTGATCTGGATTTCGGTAATTCTTGCGGCGGCGGTCGTTTTGTGGTTTCTCGGCACCGTGGTCGTTTCAAGCATATTGTACACCATTCTGCTCGTGCGCACAAACAAGAATAAATGGGCGCGCGGTTGCAGCTGGGAAAACGATGAACAGCAGCGTATGTTCGACGAGGGCGCGCAGTGGGAGCGGGACAATTCCGCCTCTCATCGGACGCTGTCGATAGTCAGCGAGGGCTTTAAGCTTATCGGCGAATACTACGACTTCGGAAGCGACAAAGCGGTTATAATAGTGCCCGGAAGAATGGAAACGTGCACTTATTCGTGCTATTTTGCGCCGCAGTATAAAAAAAGCGGCTACAACGTTCTTACCGTCGACAACCGCAGTCACGGTCTTTCGGAGGGAAGATACAACTGCCTGGGACTGCGTGAATGGCGCGATATAATCGGCTGGGCGAAGCTGCTTCACGACGAGCACGGAGTTAAATCGGTGGTTTTGCACGGCATCTGCATCGGAGCGGCGACCTGTATGGGCGCGGTAACGAGCAAGGACTGCCCCGATTATATTAAAGGGCTGGTCACGGACGGAATGTACACCGACTTTACCGAATCGCTTAAAAATCACCTGCTCGAACGCAGAAAGCCGCTCTTTCCCATCGTTGCGGAGGTGTCGTTTTTCATCCGCCTGACGTC
>JBJFAC010000179.1:0-3338 GCA_051887715.1 Candidatus Neoclostridium sp. | reverse complement strand
TTGGCCTTCGTGCGCACGTTGTCGTCCGTCTGCATATCGTGATTGACTCTTTTCATCACGTTGTGGCAAGCCGAGCACAACGTAAGCAGCCTGCCTCCGTGATTTTTCGCGTAGTCCAGCGCGCGGACAGCGGAAAGCTTGGTTGCCACTTCGTCGCGAGCGGTGGGATAAACCGCTCCGCAACATTGCCACTCTTCGATTTCTTCCATCTGTACGTCCAAAGCCGCCGCGCTTTTTCTGGCGTATTCGTCCAGCTCTTTAGCCTGCGTTCTGAGCGTGCAACCGGGATAGTAACATATTTTCATACTTTTTTTCCTTCTTTCTTCGTGAGGATACGCTTTTATTTCTCGTGAGGATACGCCATTTCTTCGGGATGGAACACCTCGTCGAACTTTTCGGCGGTCAAAAAGCCCAGGCTTACGCACGCTTCTTTAAGCGAAATGCCCTCTTTGTACGCTTTTTTTGCCGTTTTTGCGGCGTTTTCGTAGCCTATATACGGATTGAGCGCGGTGACCAGCATAAGCGAATTGTGCAGGTTGTGCGCCATTTTTTCCTTGTTTGCCCTGATGCCGCACACGCACTTGCTCTCGAAAGAGGTTATTCCGTCGGCAAGCAGCTTTGCGGATTGCAGGAAGTTGTAGATTATTACCGGCATAAACACGTTGAGCTCGAAATTGCCCTGAGAAGCGCCCACGGATACGGCGACGTCGTTCGCCATTACCTGCACCGCCACCATCGTCATCGATTCGCACTGCGTGGGATTGACCTTTCCGGGCATTATCGACGAGCCGGGCTCGTTTTCCGGAATGAATATTTCGCCCAAGCCGTCGCGCGGACCGCTTGCCAGCCAGCGCACGTCGTTTGCTATTTTCATAAGGTTGCAGGCGAGCGCTTTCATTGCTCCGTGAGCGAACACGAGCGCGTCCTTGGACGTCAGCGCGTGAAATTTATTGGAAGAGGTGACGAAATTCTTGCCCGTGATCCCGCTTACCTTTTCCGCGACCAGCGCGTCGAAGCCCTTCGGAGCGTTGAGTCCCGTTCCCACTGCCGTTCCGCCGAGCGCAAGCTCTTTGAGGGAGGGGAGCGTCAGTCGTATCTGCTCCAGAGTTTTTTCTATCATTGCTCTCCAGCCGCTGATCTCCTGCGAAAACGCGATGGGAACGGCGTCCTGCAGGTGCGTTCTGCCGCTCTTTACTATGCCTTCGTTTTCGCTTTCAAGGCGTTTTAGCGTTGCTATCAGCTTTTCCATTGCGGGGAAAAGCCTGTCCTCTATCGCGATGACCGCGGCGATGTGCATCGCCGTGGGGAAAGTATCGTTGGAGCTTTGACTTTTATTGATGTCGTCGTTGGGGTGGAGCAGTTTTTTGCCTGCCAACTGATTACCGCGGTTGGCAATGACTTCGTTGGCGTTCATATTGGACTGCGTGCCGCTGCCCGTCTGCCACACTACCAGCGGAAAATGCTCGTTTAACTTGCCCTCGATCACCTCGTCGCAAGCGCCGACTATCGCGTTCAGTTTTTCTTCGGAGAGCTTGCCCAGCTCGTAATTGGCTTGCGCCGCCGCTTTTTTGAGCACTCCGAACGCGTGAGTGATCTCTCTGGGCATTATTTCGCCGCCTATGCGGAAATTTTCGTAACTTCTTTCGGTCTGAGCCGCCCACAGCTTGTCTGCGGGGACTTTCATCTCGCCCATCGTGTCTTTTTCGATACGGTATTCCATAAAGACTTACTTCCTCCGTCAGAGTCCGACTTGCGAAATGATGGACTTGAGTACTTCGGCGCTGTTTTGCAGCTTTTGCTTTTCCTCCTCGGTGAGAGTGGGGTTGATCTTGCCGCAGATTCCCTTTCTGCCGATGATGTTGAGCGTGCTGAGGCATACGTCCTCTATGCCGTACTCGCCGTGCATCATGCTCGAAACGGTGAGCGCGGTGTTCGAGCCGCTGAGAACGGCCTTGACGATGTAGCACACGGTGGAGGCGATCGCGTAGAACGTCGCTCCCTTTCTTGCGATTACTCTCGCGCCCGACTCACGCACGTATTTTTCTATTTCGGGAACGTCGATCTTGGTGGTGAGCATCGCGTTGCTTTCCACCGCTTTCTGATAGTCGTCCACCGGCATACCCGCTATTCTCGCAAGCGACCAGGGACAGAAGCCGGAATCGCCGTGCTCGCCGAACATATAAGCGTGGATGTTGCCCACTTCCAGTCCGCAGTATTCGGCAATGCGGGCGCGCAGTCTTGCCGTGTCGATGATCGCTCCCGAACCGATTATTCTGCTTTCGGGCACTCCGGACAGTTTGCAGAAGCTGTACGTGAGCACGTCGACCGGGTTGGATACCATTATATAAACCGCGTTGGGGGCAGCCTTGGTTATTTCCGGTATTATCGACTTCTGTATATCTATGTTCGTTTTGATAAGGTCGAGACGGGATTGACCGGGCTTTCTCGCTATTCCCGAAGTGATGACCACTATGTCCGAATCCTTTGCGTCCTCGTAGTTGCCTGCGTATACTATGCAGCTGCTGTCGTACGACAAGCCCTGACGAATATCCTGCGCCTCTCCCATAGCTCTGTCACCGTTGACGTCGATTATGACGATCTCCGAGCCCAAGCCCCTGCAAGTGAGCGAATACGCGATGGTCGAACCCACTCTTCCGCTTCCGATAATTGTAATCTTACTCATAACTGTCCGTTGCCTCCTACGGTCTTTATTATTCTTTTCCTGCGGCGAACGCTTTTCTCTTTCACGCGCGCTCGTCCGACGCTAATATTATAGCATTTTTAACGCCCGTTTGCAAATGAATAAAGGGCTTTTTTTCACTACAATCGATAAATTAGTATCGTTTTACCTGCCGTAAGTCATACCAATTTTATATGCGGAATTATTAAAATTGATATATCCGCGTAAAAAGGGCGCGTTTTGCCGTAGGCAAAGCGGTTTACGCCGCGGAAAAAGGCGGACAAAAACCGCTGCGAAAGCAAAAACGGACGAGCGCGCCGCGACAAAATAGTTCATATTGCGGCAAATTTCAACATATAAATGTACAAAGCGGCAACGCTTCGGAGGCATTTTATGATCATAGAAACGCTTATGTCTTTTTTTTCGGGCATCTTTTGTTTTTCGGCTTACGTCAGCGGCGGCGGCTCGTTTCCTCCTCCGCTCAGCCCGCAGGAGGAACGCGAGTGCGTCGCGGCCTGCAAAAACGGCGATCTCAAAGCGCGCGAAAAACTGATCAAGCACAACCTGCGCCTGGTGGCGCACGTGGTCAAAAAGTACAGCTCCGCCGGAGAAGCGGACGACCTTATTTCGATCGGCACGATGGGACTTATAAAGGGCG
>JBJFAC010000178.1:0-3352 GCA_051887715.1 Candidatus Neoclostridium sp. | reverse complement strand
GGCGAGGAATACAGGCGTCTTGCCGAAGAGGTAAACCGCAAGTTGCGCTATAAAACAGTCGCGGACAGCGGAGTAAGCGTCGGCGGATATAAAGATTGGTGTATCCGTCGGCTGAAAATACCCGCGTTGACCGTAGAAATAGGAAAAGAAACGCTTGCTCACCCCGTGAGCGAAAGAGAATTATCGGAGGATTACGCGCGCAACCTGGATTTGCCGCTGACGGTACTAAGGTGGATAACATAACCGAAAAAAACGATATAAAAATGATAAATGCCGCCATAAAAGAGAGCATGAAAAGCACGGCTCACGGCGACGTTCCCATCGGCTGCGTAATAACCGACGAAGGCGGCAGAATAATAGCGAGAGCGCACAACGAACGCGAAAAAAAAGGCGATCCCACCGCTCACGCCGAGGTGCTGGCGCTTCGTAAAGCGGCGAAAAAGCTGGGAAGGTGGAACCTGTCCGGGTGTACGCTGTACGTAACGCTGGAGCCGTGCGTGATGTGCGCCGGAGCGCTGGTAAACGCACGTATTTCGCGGCTGGTTTTCGGCGCGTACGACGTCCGGTTCGGCTGTTGCGGCACCGTGTATAATCTGGCGTCGGACAAGAATTTCAATCATCGGTGCGAGGTAACGGGCGGCGTTATGGAAAAAGAGTGTATTCAAGAGGTGCAAAACTTTTTCAAAAAACTCAGAAAGTCGAAAAAAAGCGAAAGCGAGCGGTTAAATTCTTGACAAAGAACGATCAAAACTATATAATAAAAAGGCTATGGATAGTTGTAAAGGCATAATCTTAAAAACTTCCTACGACAAGATGGGAAGCGTCGGGGATATTGTTATTCTCGGAAAAACGATGCTCGAATGGGTGTCGTTGTCTTTGTGCGATATGCCTTACGAATGTATCGACAACGACGAGGAGCAGGCGTTGCCCGTTCTTATCCGCGGCTGTCTGGATATGAGCAAGGAATACACCGTCGTGTTGTATTCCGATACGCCGCTCATTACGAGAAAAACGATAAGCGAGGCGGTGGAAACGGCGCGCCTTAACAACCTTAACGTTATGCGTATGACGAGGGGCTTCGTTTTCAAAACCGATTATATAGCGACCGCGGAAAAAATCTACACCGACAAAACCTATTATTTCGACGAGGACGATTTCGTCACCGCCTACAGCTTCAAGCAGGTCAGCTTCATCTCCGACGTGCTTAAAGGCAGGATACTCACCTATCATATGAACAGGGGCGTTCAGTTCGAGGATTCGGCGTCCACTTTTATAGGCTGCGAGGTGTCCATAGGCGCCAACGTTATTATCGGCGCGAACAATAACATAGTGGGCAAAACGGTAATTAAGGATAACGCGCGCATTAAACGCGGCAACAGTATAGAGGATTGCATAATAGACGAAGGAGCGGAAGTGGAAAGCAGTAAGCTCGTGCACAGCTACGTGGGCAAGAACACCACTGTGGGACCTTTTGCCAACCTTCGCGCGAACAACGTCGTGGGCGATAATTGCCGTATCGGCGATTTCGTCGAGCTCAAAAACTGCAGAATAGGCGACGGCAGTAAGCTGGGGCATCTGACCTACGCCGGCGATATAATAATGGGCAAGGAATGCAACGTCGGAGCGGGCGTGGTTTTCGCCAACTACGACGGCAAGGATAAGCACGTTACGCGCGTGGGCGACTGCGTGTTTATCGGTTCGGCGTCTACCGTGGTCGCGCCCGTAACGCTGGGCAGCGGCAGTTTTATAGCGGCGGGCTCTGTGGTCACGGACAGCGTTGACGAAAAAGCGCTTGCGATAGCGCGCTCGAGACAGGTAGTAAAACCCGATTGGCAGGGAAACAAATATACGAAGGAATAGTTTTCCGCTTTTCAATCGGAAAGTAATAAAATTTTTGGAGGCACTCAAAAATGATAGCGCACGGAAACAAAATCAAACTTTTTGCCGGAAACGGTAACAGGGCACTCGCACAGGAAATCGCGAAAGAACTGCATATGCCGCTGGGCGATATGGTCGTGGGGAAATTCTCGGACGGTGAAACCAGCGTTCAGATCAACGAATCCGTCCGCGGATGCGACGTATTCGTCATTCAGTCCACGGCAAGTCCCGTCAACGACAATCTTGTAGAACTGCTCGTAATAATCGACGCTATGCGTCGCGCTTCCGCAGGCAGAATTACCGCGGTCATGCCCTACTTCGGCTATGCCCGTCAGGACAGAAAAGCCCGCGCGCGCGATCCGATCACGGCAAAGCTCGTAGCCGATCTCATCACTTCCGCAGGCGCGGACAGAGTGCTCACTATGGACCTGCACGCACCGCAGATTCAGGGCTTTTTCGATATACCGGTGGACAACCTTCTCGGTTTGTCGGTGCTTGCAAAATATATTGCGAACGAACCGTTCGCTCACGACGAAAACCTCGTCGTCGTATCTCCCGACGTCGGCTCGGTTTCGCGCGCACGCGGAATGGCAACCAAGCTTAACACCACGCTTGCGATCGTGGACAAGCGTCGCCCGAAGGCGAACGTTATGGAAGTCATGAACATCGTCGGCGACGTAAAGGGCAAAACCTGCCTTATGCTCGACGATATGATCGACACCGCCGGAACCATCACTCAGGGCGCTAAAGCGCTTGTAGAAGTGGGCGGAGCAAAAGAGGTTTACGTTTGCTGCTCGCACGCCGTTCTCTCCGGTCCCGCAATGGAAAGACTTAAATCCTCGGTCATCAAAAAAGTATATATGCTCAACACCATCGAACTGCCCGAAGAAAAGAAATGCGATCTTATCGAACAGATTTCGGTTGCTCCCATTTTCTCGCGCGCAATTGAAAGCGTGTTTGCGGACATGCCTATTTCCAGACTGTACGAAGACTGATCGGACTTATTCACCGCGCTCGCTCGGCTTTCCCGAACGGGCGCTTTGGTTTTTTAAACGGTATTTGCGTTTCGTGGCGATGCCTCCGCGTATGTGCCGCTCGGAAAGATTGACCTTCAGGACGGATCGCACTTTTTCGTATTTGTGTTTATCTATGCGGATCAGTCGTTCGGACAGATCCTTATGTACCGTGCTTTTACTGATGCCGAAGCGTTCGGCGGCGGCGCGCACCGTGCATTTCGAGGCGATCACGTAATCGGCAAGCTCCAGCGTTCTGCAAATAATGTTAGTACGCATAATACCGTTATCTCCAAAAAATAGGGTAGTATATACTATGTCGCGAAACCGTGCGTTATGCCGCTATGCAAAAAACGGACTCGGGAATAAGCGGAGTAGCGATAGGGATTTATCGCTACTCCGCTAACTATATTTGCCTTACGGCAAGTTATATTGTTTACGCAGTTATATTTTGCTTTCAG
>JBJFAC010000177.1:0-3352 GCA_051887715.1 Candidatus Neoclostridium sp. | reverse complement strand
GATCACGGCGGCTTTTTTAGTTTTTGCCCACCCTTTTGCCGCTTGAAAAGTTATTCGCGGCAGGCGTCGGACAAGTTCTTTTATAAAATCGTGTCGAACGGGAAAACGTCCGTAACGAGCAACAGAAACGTAGCTATTTGCGCCAGTCCGACTATTCCCAGAACCAGCGTGGGAACGGGCGCTACTCCGCTGCGTTTAGCTCTTTTGAATTCGACTATCGCTTTGATCCCGAACACCAACGACACTATTATCCCTGCCAGAAAGGTCAGAACGATCGACACAGCCGAAACGGCGGGATTCTGAAAGAATACGACGAACACCGATACCGATATTAAACTTGTAATCAGACATGCCCACGGAAGCGCGACCGACAGTATTCCGAACACAAGTCCGGAAGTGCGGGTGTATCCGCCGTATCCCACTCCGTTGTACGTTTTGGCGAATTTCGAGCCGTAATGCCAGTCTTCGGATCCTCCGCTTCGATATGCGGACGCGGGTTTTGCCGGGGCTGCGGCAGTCGGATTTACCGTAGGCTCTCCGTTCGGCGTTGCGGCAGTCGGATTTACCGTAGGATCTCCGTTCGGCGCTACTGTCGTAGGATTTGCGGCAGGCTCGCCGCCCGGCGCTACAGTCGTCTCCGCCGTGTTTTCGGCAACCTGATTTGCTCCCGATGCGTCGGCGTTCTGCTCGCGCAAGGCAACTTCGTTTTTAAGTTCTTTTACGGGATCGCGATACGTCGGCACGGAAAAGAACGGGTTTTCGCCGTTTGAGATCTTTTCCTCACATTCGGGGCATACTTCCATATTCCCGTCAAGCTTCTTACCGCAATACTTACAATACATACTGTTTTTCCTTAAATTTTTTCCTTAGAATTTTTTTACGCCTGAGCAATACCTGCCATAGCGCCGATGAACCACCAGATGACGGTGAGTAAAAGCATAAGCGCGATAACTCCGCCGGCGGTTACTCCGCAAATACCCAGAATGAGCGTTGCTATCGGCTTTACGCCGTTTTCCTTTGCCTGCTTGAACGCTTTGATCGCTTTAATGCCGAACACTATCGCAACCACGGCAAGCGCGACCGAAACGATCGCCGTAACGATCGACACCGCGTTGAACGCGACGGAAAGATCTCTGAGTACTTCGATATCCTGCGCGGTCATTCCCTGAAACGCGTCGTCGGGGAACAGTCCGACGGTGGAAAACACCGCAAAGCAGAACGCGACTACCGCCGTTATTACGCCGAAAAAGCCGGTTATAACAGCCGTTAATCCGCTCCCGAGACCGTACTTTTTGTCGTAGGTCGCACAGCAGGCGCACGCAGGCTCGGCTTTTACAGCCTCGGTTTTCTCTCCCGCCATTTTCTCTTCCATCTTTGCCGCGCATTCGGGGCAGACGTCGCCGTCCGAAACGGGCTTTCCGCAATACTTACAAAACATAATAATAAACCTCCGAAATTCTATTTATTCATTACCGAAAACGAACGCTCGTCCGATTTCAGAATAAAAACAATTCTGTCGCCGACGCCGATAACGCCGTTTTGACGGCGGAGCACACCGTGAGTATCACCCACAGCGACAGCGCCAACGCGACTATTCCCAAAACCAACGTGGGAACGGGCTTGGGCTTGCTTTCGCGCGAGCAGAGGACGAACGTCCTCACCGATTTGATGCCCATCACTATCGACGGAACGATCGAGCCGAGGTAAACCAGCGCTATTATCACCGATAAAACGACGTGAACGTTTTCCGCAACCGCGGACAACAGCCCGTTTGCAAACGGAGTGATCGCGGCGGCCGCCGCAGCTATTATCGCCGCGACGAGAGCGACGGCGAAACCGCTTTTGGGCGAATCGCCCGTATCGTTGCCGGCGACGATATCCAGCTTGCGACATTCGTCGCAATATTCCTGCTCGTCCGGTACGGCTTTTCCGCATTTTCTGCAATACATACGCTCTAACCTCCCTGTATAATATTATCAAACATTTTTACCGTTTTGTCAAGCAAATCGTAATTGATTTCACTGTAAAGCGCGTGGTCTGTCTCGGCTACTGCCTGTCGAATTTTGTCGTAGGCTTGTTTTTCTCCGTACTGCTTTTTGATTTGCGCTATTTCGTCGTCCACGCTCTTTCTGTAAAGCTCGGCGCGCTCGCTGCGGAGAATGCCGGAGTGCGTGCCGATAACGCCGTCGTAGGTCAGAAATACGACGTTTTTATTTGTAATTTCGTCGCGACGGCTTATAAGCGACTGCGCGCCGTAGGAAATGGTCGAATCGTTCGTGCCGTGCGCTATTAAAACGGGTATGTCGACGCTGTTTACGCCGCGCACGCCGTTATAATTGACGTACGAGCCGAACAGCTTTTTCTGGTATTCGTCCAAAAACGCCTTGGGCAGCCCGTTTACCGCCGCGTCGCCTGCGTATTGCCTGCCTTTTTCGGCTATCAGCGTGTATCCGTCGGCAACCGCCGCGTAAGCCGCCACGGCTTTTATTCCGCTTTTTATGGCGAGCACGCTCGTGACCGCGTAGCCGCCGCAGGAATGTCCCACCAGAAAGAGCGGCTGATCGCAAAACTTCGGACTGCTTTTAATAAAAGCCAACGCGTTGTCGAGATCGACCAGCGCGCGGCACATTCCCACCGTGCCGTCGCCATCCGAGTCGTAAGTTCCCGTGCCGTCGTAAGAAAAAACGTTGTAGCCTCTTTTGACCATAAAGGTTATTATCGGCAGCATGTCGTCCGATCCGGCGTGCATACCGTGCACGACCACGACCAAACCCTTCGCTTCCTCCGACGGATAGTAGTAGCCTGCAAGGCGCGTTCCCTCCGAATAAAAAGGAACGGAAAGGCGCGGATAGTCGTCCTTCACTCTGTCGTAGCAGACAAGCCCGGGAGTGAGCGCGTAATCGGGGCGTTCGTACCTTTTGAAAAACGAATCGTAAAGCGCCGCGCCGCCCACGACTCCCGCCGCGCCCACGGCTCCCAATCCGCTCGCTATAGCAAGAGTAGCAAGCGCTATTTTACCCGCTTTACTGCGTTTTTTCGCGTTTTTATCCGTTTTGTCGTCGTTTTTTCGGTCGCTCATTACTCCCTCCTTTTTTTGATTTTTATTTTTCTATTTTTTCGCTTAAAAACCGCTCGATCGCGCCGTCGTACTTTTCCACGGCGTTAATGCGGACGTGCGAGTGCACTCCCTTTTCAAACCACACGATCGTTTTGTCCGAGCGGCAGGCGTCGTAAAGCTGCTGCGCCTTTTCGGGGCGCGAATATTCGTCCATTTTGCTGTATATGAAAAGTATGGGCTTATCCAGCTTTTTCATAAGTGCGAGCGGACCGTCCTTTTTAACGCTTTTTCCCG
>JBJFAC010000176.1:0-3400 GCA_051887715.1 Candidatus Neoclostridium sp. | reverse complement strand
AAGCGAAAGCGCGTCCACTATGGTGGTTATTATGGGGCTTGCTACGACCGCGGGGTCCAGCTTTACCGCTTTTGCGACCAGCGGAAGCGAACAGCCCACCAGCTTTGCCACTATTATCGTGATGGCAAGCGACAGCGATACGATAAACGCTATCATAGGCGTGTACTCGAAGCCCAGCAGCAGGCGGTCCACAAGAGTCAGCTTTGCAAAGCATACGAGCACGAGCGACAGCGCGAGCAGTACGCCCGTGCGCAGTTCTTTCCACTGAACGCGCAGAATGTCTTTAAATCTGATCTGGTCGAGCGCAAGACCGCGAATGATCGTAACGCACGCCTGAGTACCCGAATTTCCGCCGGTGTCCATAAGCATAGGCACGCAGGCGATAAGCAGCGAGCCGCCCAGCACGCTGAGGTGCTCTTCGTAGTTGTTGAGAATAAGCCCGGTAAAAGTCGCCGAGATCATCAGAATAAGCAGCCAGGGCAGGCGATGCAGAAAAAGGCTGAATACGCCCGTTTTGAGGTAGGGCTTGTCGGACGGCACTATCGCGTGGATTTTTTCAAAGTCCTCGGTGTTTTCCTCCTGAATGACGTCCATTGCGTCGTCGACGGTGACGATACCCACCAACCGCTCTTCGTTATCCACGACGGGCAGAGCCAGAAAGCCGTATTTGTTTATCACGCGCGCCACCTCTTCCTTATCGTCCGAGGTGCGGCAGTAGATGACGTTATCCACCATAATATCGCGAAGCAAAGTGGAGGGATTGTTTAGCAAAAGCGTTTTTGCCGTTACGATACCGATGAGCTTGCTCTTGTTGTCGGTGACGTAGCAGGTGTATATGGTTTCCTTGTCGATACCCGTTTTTCTGATCTGCTCGAACGCTTCCGCAACGGTCATATCCGGACGGACGCGCACGAATTCCACCGTCATAATACTGCCTGCGCTGTCTTTTTCGTATTTGAGAATTTCGTTTATTCCGTCGCGCATTTCCTTGTCGGTTTGCGCAAGCATACGCTTTACCACGTTTGCCGGCATTTCTTCGATGATGTCGACGGTATCGTCCACGAAGAGTTCGTCCATCACGGCTTTCAGTTCTTTATCGGACAATCTGTCGATCAAAAACTGTTGCAGATCGGAATCCAGCTCGACGAAGGTATCCGCGGCGAGCGCTTTTGGCAGTACGCGAAAAACGATCGGCAGTTCTTCTTTGTCGATTTCCGAGAATATTTTCGCAATATCGACGGCGGGAATGGAAGCAAGGAGCGGCTTGAGCACCTTGAAATTCTTCTCGTCCAGCAGTCGTTTGATTTCTTCCTCTTCCGCGATACGAACGACGACGCTGTTGGGCATATCCTCGATTATTTCGAGGGTATCGTCCACGGAGACCTCGTCCATGACCTCTTTAAGCTGGTCGTCGTGCAGTCCGGAAAGAATGACGGACTGCTTGTCGCTGGGCAGTTGAACGAGCGCTTCGGCAACTGCGTCGGGGTTTAACTCGCGGCACAGAAGAACGAGATCGTTTTCCGCGATTTCGCCCAGTACCGCGGCGAGTTCTTCGGAGGAACAATCCTCCAGAATTTTCGCCATACCGATAAAATCTCTATCCGAATAGAGACTGAATAATTGTTTATCCATAATGCTACCTTTGCTTTGAAAGGAAACGCCGGCAGCGCAAATTACTCCGATAAAGAGAAGGCGTTACGTCTTCGCCCTAACGGGTCCGCGCTTATACTACTGTCGTTGTCCATCGTAAGCCTCCTTAAACAGATTTCTAATAACATTATAGTCAAGGACGGGTAATATGTCAACTTGCGCGGCGGTATTTTTTTCCGAAAATTCAAAATTTTTTGTTCGACCGGGCGAAAACCGCTTGAAAAAAGGCGATAAATTTGTTATAATAGATGTTCGCAGGAAAAGAAGATACTATGAAATTGGATTTCGACAGCTTATATAACGAATGCAAGCGCGACGTTTTCACCGCCGGCAAGGAAGTTTTCTACGACGACGCCGTCAAGCGTATTCTCAAAAACGACGATCGGGGCAAAACGGTTATAACCGCGCTGGTCAAGGAGAACGGCTTCCGATCGGTGTCGCTGACATTTGACGAAACGGGCGGCTTGTACGACTATTCGTGCGACTGCGGCGAATGTACGCACGAAAACGGTCCGTGCAAGCACGTGATCGGCACGGCTTTGTCGTACGAGGAAAAGCACCCGACGGAGGAGAAGGCGGAGGGCACTCCCGAAAAGAAGTCGGACGCGGACGTCGGTGCGCTCGTGTACGAGTACAATAAAAAGCGCCGTAAAAACGTGGGCGGAGACGAGGTGTACAAAGCCGAGCTTACGCCCTATATCACCTTTGGCAAAAACGTGGAGCTGACCTTCACCGTCGGTCACCGCAAGCAGTACGTGGTGAAGGACGTCGTCGGCTTTATTTCCGATTTCAACGGGTGTAAATACCGCAAATACGGCGTCGCGCTGGAGCTTTATCACAACGAGGGCAGTTTTTCGGAGCAGTCCAACAAACTCATTTCGTTCGTTTCAAAGTGTCTTAAGGAAAGAGGAACGGACTATTCGCCCGCGTCGCCCGCCGTTCTGACGCTGACGGGAGCGGAGCTGGATAAGTTTTTCTCCCTGTACGAAGGCAAGCTGGTGGGCAAAACGCGCAGCGAGCACTGGGCTTTCGCCACTTCCGACGCCGCTTTCCCGGTTGCGATCTCGGTCGCTCCGGCTTCGGGCGGATACCTGGTCAAAATGAACTGCTTCGACGTCAATTTTTACGGCGGTATGGACTACGCTTACGCCGTCATCGGCACGCGCGTTTTCAGAGTGGACGAGCAAACGCGTTTCGTCGTCGGCGAGTTGCTTGAATCGCTTCGCGGAGGCAGAGAAATGTTCGTCAGCGGAGACGATATGGTGCAGTTTTACAATTCCGTGCTTAAAAAGACGGCAACGAAAATAGCCGTTACGGGCGACAAGGTGGATCTGGAAAAGTTCGTCGTGCTCACGCTGGACTGCAAAATATACTTAAAGTGCGAGGACAAGTGCGTTTTTGCCGAGGTCAAAGCGTGCTACGGCGACGAAAAATTCGATCTGCTTAACGACGGCTTTATAACCGATCATCTGCGCGACTGGGACAGCGAGGACGATATACGAGCGCTTTTGGGCAAGTATTTCCCGTCCTATCCCGAATTGACCTTGTCCGACGAAGGCGCGATTTTCGAGTTCTTAAAGCACGGCGTGCGCGCTCTTTCTTCCTACGCCGAGATTTTTATGAGCGAGAGTATGAACAAATACCGTCTGCGCCCCGTGGGAAAGGTGCGCGTGGGCGTTCGACTGCACAGCGACATACTGTCGGTTTCGCCCGTCGCCGACGATATGAGCGGCGAGGAAATGCAAAAAAT
>JBJFAC010000175.1:0-3404 GCA_051887715.1 Candidatus Neoclostridium sp. | reverse complement strand
AATATGAAAAAAGTCTTGAACTACGGTGAAGCTGCCGACTTTTTTCACACTTTTTTTCTTTCGCGCAACACCGAGTGTCTATGCGTCCTGTATATGGGCAGTAAATACAATATCTTAAAGACCGTTGTCGTCAACGATCTGTCTCCGAATTCGGTTTCGGTAAACGTCCGATCGATTGCGGCAACCGCGATAAAATGCGGAGCAAGCTACGTGATGATAGGGCACAATCATCCGTCGGGATCGCCTTTCCCGTCGGAAAACGATTTTCTGCTGCTTTGGGATCTGTTTAACGTGCTTGCCGGTTTGGAAATCGGTATACTTGATAATTTCATTTTTACGGAACAGGGCTTTCTCAGCTTCAGAAACGTGGGCATATTAAATAAATTTGCCGACGAATACAATCAAAGAAATCCTTCGCGTATGCTCAAAGAGGACGGAAAAACCGTTTCTTTATACGTAACCGGATTAAAGCAATATCTGGTAAAGGTATCTAATCTTAAAGAAGAAAATCTTGGCGAAATAGCCACCGTAGACGACTTTATCAAGCAGAATTACAGGAAAATCAACGACGTTCGTATCGAAAAAACCGAGTTCGAAAAAGAAAAAACCAACCGTCGGACGGTTAAAGAGATAAGCAAAAAAATAGAGCCGTGTGACGTTAACGAGCTTTCTCTCGTAAAACGCGGCGAAAAAGAAATTATCGAAATGGCTAAAAGCTACGATAAGGACGTCTGCGCTCCAACGAGCAATAAAAAACTTAAAAAATACGGCACGGAAAAAATAGCTTTCCCCGACGCGATAGAGGAAACTACGCCTGAAAGCGCTGAAATAAAGGTAGTTGCCCCGAGCGCCGATTACCGTATAAAAATCAGCGGCTCGAAACGCAATATCCCGATTTTTATCAGCCTTTTCGACTATAATGCCGACAGAGCGGCAAAGAAGAAAAATTCCGAAAAATCGGAAAAAGGCGGTGCGAAATGATAATTCTCGGTATCGATCCCGGTTATGCGACCATAGGCTTCGGAGTAGTGGAAAAGACGGGGAGCAGGCTTTCCGCCGTCGATTACGGAGTAATAACCACGCCGCCGGACGAAAATATAGCGTTCAGGCTGGCAATGATTTTCGACGCGATGAACGCGATCATTAAAAAGTACGCTCCCGACGAGATAGCGATAGAGGAATTGTTCTTCAATACGAACATAACAACGGGAATTAAGGTTGCCGAAGCGCGCGGAGTGATACTGCTCAGCGCGATACAAAGTTGCGGAAAACTGTACGAATACACGCCGCTTATGATAAAGCAGGCGCTTACCGGTAACGGCAGAGCGGACAAGCACCAGGTGCAGTATATGGTTCAGTCGCTGCTGAATCTGAAATCCCTGCCTCGTCCGGACGACGCCGCCGACGCCCTTGCCGCCGCCGTTTGTCACGCAAACACCTGCGGCTTTAACCAAAGAATAATTTAGGAGATAAAATGTTCGATTATATTAGCGGTAAAAAAATTAAAACTGCGCCGGGAATGCTCGTCGTTGAGAACGGCGGAATAGGCTATTCGTTCTGCGTAAGCGACAAATGCGTCGAAGCCTTGCGCGATTGCGAACAGATTAAGATATACTCGTATCTTTCGGTGCGTGAAGACGGTGTTTCGTTGTTCGGTTTTTACGCCGAGGAAGAGCGCGCAATGTTTGAAAAGCTGATCTCCGTTTCGGGAATAGGTCCGAAAGTGGCTATTGCAGTACTTAGCGCCATTTCGGTTGCCGAGCTTGCCGGTAATATAATTGCCGCCGACGCCAAGGCTTTGAATAAGATCAAGGGCATAGGCAAGAAAACGGCGGAACGCATCGTGCTTGAATTAAAAGACAAAATAGACAAAGAATATTCGGCAGAGCAACCCGGTGAAAACGCGGAAATCTTTGACGAAAGCGCAAACGAAGCCGTAATGGCGCTTATGGCGCTCGGATTTACCCGAAAAGAGTCGGAAGCAAAGGTGGCGAAGGTCGATAAAACCGGGCTTACGCCGGAAGAAGTCGTGTTTGCGGCTCTTAAAAACGGTTGACGGAGGTGGATATGGAAGACGCCGAAAGATTTATTTCCAGCTCTATGAACGCAAGCGACGAAGAAATGGAGGTTTCCCTTCGTCCGAAATGTATCGACGATTACGTCGGGCAGGAAAAAGTCAAATATAACCTGAAGGTATTTATCGAGTCCTGCAAAAAACGCGGCGACGCGCTCGATCACGTTCTTTTGTACGGACCTCCCGGACTCGGAAAAACCACGCTTTCGCATATAATTGCAAACGAACTCGGAGTTCAGCTTAAAATGACCAGCGGACCGGCTTTGGAGCGTGCGGGCGATCTTGCCGCAATACTGACAAGTCTTGAGGAAAAAGACGTGCTGTTCGTGGACGAAATTCACGCGCTAAACCGCAGTGTGGAAGAAAAACTGTATTCCGCAATGGAGGATTACGGTTTCGATATAATTATCGGAAAAGGTCCCGGCGCGAGGGCTATGCGCATCAATTTGCCAAAGTTTACGCTGATCGGTGCTACGACGCGTGTGGGTAACCTCACGGGTCCGTTCCGCGACAGATTCGGCGTAATTTGCAGGCTGGAAATGTACGACGCAAAGGAGCTTGCCGTGATAATCAGGCGGTCGGCGAAAATTCTCGGCATAGAAATAGACGACGACGCGGCGATAGAACTTGCCGGTCGTTCCCGAGGCACGCCCCGTATTGCCAACAGGCTGTTAAAGAGAGTGCGCGATTTTGCCGAAATTTACAACGACGGAAAAATTACCGTGGATTTGACTAAAAAAGCTATGCGCCTGCTTGAAATCGACGAGCTCGGTTTGGACGTAGTCGATAAAAAATATCTCGAAGCCGTTATGCTTAAATTTGCGGGCGGTCCGGTGGGGCTGGATACCATCGCCGCGGCTATCAACGAAAACGCGACTACGATCGAGGACGTCGTAGAGCCTTTTTTACTGCAGCTCGGATTTATTGCCAGAACGCCGAGAGGCAGAGTGTGTATGAAAGACGCATACCTGCATTTGGGACTGGAATTTCCCGGAGATAATAATGAAAAAAAGTGATTTTTACTACGATTTACCCGAAGAATTGATTGCTCAGCACCCCGCAGAGCCTCGCGACAGCGCAAGACTTCTCGTGTATCATAAAGATAGCGGAAAGATAGAGGACAAGCATTTTTACGATATCGTCGATTATCTGATGCCGGGCGACGTGCTGGTTGTTAACGATACGAAGGTCATTCCGGCAAGAATTTACGGACATCGCGACGTCAGCGGAGGAAAAATCGAATTTTTATTGCACAAGCGCATCGATTTGACCGACTGGGAAGTGCTTGCAAAGCCTGCGAGAAAGGCCTTGCCGGGCAATATTATACGCT
>JBJFAC010000174.1:0-3406 GCA_051887715.1 Candidatus Neoclostridium sp. | reverse complement strand
CATAGGAGGGTTTATGAAAAAGAAACTGACAATGATGCTGTTGGCACTTGTTGTTGCTTTGGGCGGAACGAGCGTAGCCGTAATGAGCGGTTGCAATCCCACCGAAGAAAAACCGGGGCCCAGCCAGACGGCCGAGTATACCGTAAAATTCACCGTAAACGGTGAAGAAGTCGGCAAACAGACCGTAAAACACGGCGAAACGCTGCAGGACTTCGCGGTACCCGCAAAACCGGGCTACACCGGCGTATGGGTAGACGCTGAAGGCAACGCGATAGATTTCGGAGCGGCAATCACCGCCGACGCGGAATACGCAGCGCAGTACACGGCGAACACGGACACCGAATACAAAACGGAATATTATTTCGAGAACGTGGACGGCGATTACGAGCTTGACGCGGCGCTCACCAAGAAGCTCACGGGCACGACCGATACGGCTGTAACGGCGGAAGGCGTGACCAAGGAGCACTACGAATTGGACGAGACTGCGGAAGGCACCGTAAAGGAAGGCACGATAGCCGGCGACGGAAGCCTTACCTTAAAGCTTTACTACAATCTTGAAAGAGTGAACGTAACCTTTATTGCAAACGGCGAGAAGCTGGATGAACAGGAAGTCCGTTACGGAGCGAAGGCTACCGCAACCGACAAGCCCGTTCCCGCAAAGGATCAGACCGTTGAAAAAGAATTCGTATTCAGCTTCTGGACGGCAACCGAAGGCAGCGAAACTCCGATCAACTGGAACGAAGCGGTAACCGAAAACGTCACCGTATACGCATACTACACCGAACAGACCAGAACTTATCAGATAAGCGGCGTGTTCGGAGACGGAGCGACCTGGTATCTTGCAAAGGACGTTGATGGCAACGAAGAATGGAGCCGCGACAACAGATTCAATAACGGCACTCTCGGCATCAAGTACGGCGAGCAGTTCGCGTTCGCGGTATACGCGTCCGACGAAGTCGACGGCAAGCCCGAAGTAACCGCAGTGGCGGTCAACGACGACGGCACCGAAGGCGCGGCAATCGAACTTACCGAAGCCGACGGAATGTACGTTCTCACCGTTGGCGGCAACGTAAAGATCAAGACGAGCGTCAAGATCAAGGAATACGCGCTTATCTTCAACGCTTCGGTTGCGAAATACGAAGCTGCTTGGGTAGACGCGGTTAAGGAAGAGGACGTAATCCTCGCTCTGACCGACGCGGAAGGCAACGTAACCTATTTTGAAAACGCGCTTAATAAGACCGTAGTCGTAAGAGCGGGCGTATACGAAGGCAAATTCGTCATTAAGGACGAAAACGGCGCATACGAAACGGTTGCAACCGGAGTAGAGGTCGACGTTAACAACGCCACCGCAGTAGACGGAAAGTACGCGGTAGAAGGCACGTTCGTTATCTGCCAGGATAAGTTCGCGCTTACTCCCAACTCCGACTGGACGGTAAACGGCGGAACGGTTACTTCGCCCACCTCCGACAGAGATCATCAGTTTACCGCAACGTGGGATACTTTCCCTGTCGGCAAGCAGGACTTCGTTGCAGTGGCAAGCTTTAAGCTTGATCTTACTAAAGACAATCAGGAATCCGATCCTACCTACGGTATTTTCTTCAGAGGCAACGGCGGAGAAGTGTTCTTCGGCCTCAACCGTAACGGTATCAGATCGAGAGCGGGCTTCGGCAGTCAGCACGACATCGCTTCGCTCTATCCCAAGTACGGCTTGGGCAAGGCTGCCGACGCTTACGACAAGGTAACCGAAGTTGTCGTCAAGAAAGGCGAAACCATCTACGTATTCATCACCGCAGAGAGAACCGACAACGCGGAAATCGCAAAGGTTGACACCAAGCTCATCGCGGTAATAACCAAAGACGGACTTACCGCTTGCACCGGCGCGTTCTACGCGGCTGACGGCGAAAACGTTGCAAAACTGTTCGACGAAGGTATTACTTCGGCGCACATCACCTGCCAGCAGTCCAATCCCTGCTTCGTGGCTGTGTACGGATACGCATTCAGCACCGACGCGGCAGCAATCGATTCCTATCTGGGATCGGCAGACCTTAAGGCTACCGTAACCGTTGACGGCAACGTGATCAAAAACGTCGATCTCGAACGCGGCGGCTCGGAAGGACTTAAAGAAAACGTGATCTCGGTTGAACTGCCCGAAGGCAAGGTTGCAAAGACCATCACCGTTAACGGCGAAAAAGGAATGTTCGAGCCCACCACAAAGGGAGTTAACATAATCATCAACGCAGGATTTACGGGCACTTACGCAATCGATATAACCACCGAGGAAGGCGCTTACGTCAAACTGACCGGATACGTCAAGTTCAACGGCGAAGGCTTGCTGGACGCAATGGTAACCGACGGTTCTTCTGTGACCTACACCGACATCAACGGTAAGTTCGAGATGCTCACTCTGGGCGCAGAGTCGTACACTCTTACCGCAACCGCAAAGGGCTTCAAGAAGGTATCGGTAACCGTAACCGACATAACCAAAGAAATCGAAATCAACACCACCGAGCTTCTTATGAACGACACCGTAATATTCGACGGCGTTGAATACGGAGCTGTGGAATGCAACATCAAGCCTCTTACCGAAGGCGGACGCAAGGAAGTATACGCTCAGAGCTTTGACGAGAACGGCAACGAGATCTATACCTCCGTTACCACCAGCGGATGCCGTATACCGTTACTGTATCAGACCATCGCTTCGCAGAAGTTTATCGTAAAAGGCTCCATCAAGTACAACGAAATCAAAGACTCTTACATCAGAATCGGCTTTATCGTCCGCAATGCGGAAGGAAAGAGAGGCTCGATCACGTTCTACGGCGAAGAAACCAGAAACGTTTCCCACGTCGAAAACGGCTGGGGACAGGTAGACGGACTTGAAAAATTGCCGATGAGAATCAACTCTAATCCGCAGTTGTGGCTTACCGGTAAGTGGGAAATCGCAATGGAATACGACAACGGTCACGTAGAATTCTACGTACGCAACGTCGCTCTGTTCGGAGACAGATGGCTGCATACCTACAGCGGTAATATCTTCCAGAACGACGATTCCGGCGCTGCAACCAACACGCTTCCCTTCGAAGGACCGGTAATCGTAGGTTTGTTCGAGACTCAGAACCAGAACAGCTCGTTCGTGATGAGCGACTTCTATGCAAGCACCGCCGAGAACTTCGACAACCAGATCACGATTGCCGGCACCGACAATCTCGAGGTTGCCAAGATCGAAAACGGCGTAGTGACCGTAAAAGCAAAGGAAGGCTTTGAAATCACCGATATTAAGTATGCCGGAAGCACTCTGTTTGCAAAGGCAACCGAAGAAAACGGAACCTACACTCTGGCTCTCCCCGCAATGTGGATGGTCGAAGGCAACGCAACCGTTGAAGTGGTCACCAAGGAAGCCAGCGCGTTC
>JBJFAC010000173.1:0-3472 GCA_051887715.1 Candidatus Neoclostridium sp. | reverse complement strand
ATAACGCAACCGGTTACGTCGTCAAGATCGGCGGGGTAGAATTCAAAGTGGGCGCGGATAAGCAGTCCTTCGTGCTTACCGCAGCCGATTACGCAACCACCGGCAACGCGGACACCGCTTGCGTAAAGGCGGTAGGCGGCACGGCAGGCAGCGTTAAGTATTCCGATTCGCTTTACACCGCGGAGCTTAACTTCGGCGAAGGCGCGCTTGCGGCAACTCTGGCTTATCAGAACGGAAAGGTCAGCTGGAACGGCGTATTCGGCGCAACCGCTTATTCCGTAAAGGTAAACGGCGAAATCGTTTCGGAAAAACAGACCGCAACTCAGTACGCTTTGAAGCTTCAGGCTGCCGACACCAAGATCGCCGTATGCTACTATCGCGGTGACAAGGCGTCCGACTGGAAGGAAATCGACGTTAAGGCGTTCGTAGTAACCTACGAAACCGGTAAGGAAGAAAACGAATACGAATACCTTACCGCAGGCGACAACTTCGGAATGCCCGTCGTCACCAAAGTGGGCTACACCTTCAAAAACTGGTTGCTAAACGGCGAAGCGATCGGCGAATCCACCAAATTTGCAGGCGGACAGGACGTCACGCTGGTTGCTCAATGGAAGGCAAACACGTACAGAATCACGCTTGACAAGCAGAGAGAGGACGCAACCGTCGAACAGGCTCAGTTCACCGTCACTTATAACGAACCGTACACTCTCAACCCCGCAGTATGCAGAGACGCGCTGTACGCGTTCGCAGGCTGGTACACCGAGCCCAACGGCAAAGGTATTCAGTACGCATATTACACCGGCGAATCGGTTGACAAATACGTAAGATCGTCCAACTGCACGTTGTACGCTTACTATGTACCGATATTCAAATTTGAAGAAACCAACAACGGTAAGGAATACGCCGTGCTTGCGGGCACCGGTATCAGCTTCCTCAGCGAAGTGACCGTTCCCGATACCTACAACGGCAAAAAGGTTACCAGCGTCGTATCCTTCGACGGCTGCAGCAACCTTACCAAACTGCGTCTGCCCGATACCGTCACCAACGTAGAAGTAGGTGCCGACGGCGGTTATACTACCGGTTCGGCGTTCAACGGCTGCCGTAACCTGATCAACATCGAAGTATATCACGTACAGGGCGTTAAAGACAAAGACATCAGATATAAGAGCGAGGACGGCGTTCTCTACAAGAGAATACAGGACACCGACACTTACGAACTTGCATATTATCCCAAATATCGTGAAGGCGCGTACGTGATTCCTTCGTTCGTAGTTGAACTGCCCGTTAAATCGCTTTACAGCAGAACTTATCTTACCGAGCTCACCATTCCGGCAAGCGTGACCAGAATAGGAAACGAAGCGATTTCTTCCTGCTCCGCGCTTACCAAGATCACCTTCGAGTCGGGCGAAACCGCGACGGACGTTCAGTTCGGCGAGAACGTGTTCAAGAGCAACAGCAAGCTGCAGCAGATCACGTTGCCTTCCGGACTTAAGAACTTCGACGCCGTTCTGTTCGACGGATGCTCGGCAATGGAAGCGGTATACATTCAGAACAACGATAAATACGTCTCTAAGGACGGCGTGCTCTGCCAGAAGAACGAAGCAACCGGCGTTGTAGACACCATCGTTTACTTCCCGAAAGGAAGAGCGGGCGAATACACCATTCCTCAGGGAATTACCACGATAGCCGAAGCCGCGTTCAAGTCCAGCAGATACATCACCAAGCTGACTATCCCCGGATACGTAACTTACGTAGGTAAAGACGCGTTCAACGGTTGCTACGGCATACTCGAGCTTATATTCGAAGGAAAAGCCGACGACCTCGATATGACCATCGACGAAGCGGCGTTCTACGGCGTCAACAAGATCGAAACGCTGACTCTGCCCGAAAACCTCAAGGTATTGAAGGTCAACGCGTTCGGCGGCACCACGAAGCTTACCGTTCTCAACGCAAACGTCGTTCGTACGGTCGTTGATTACGCGGAATATTCGTTCCACACCACCAGCTCTACCGAACCTATCGGCTATCTCGTTACCATCAACATCGGTAAGGATATGCCCAAGGTCGACAACTTCGGAAACGTGTTCGGAAGCTCCAAGCTTAAGGAAGTCAACGTTGACGAAAACAACCAAAGCTACTTTGCTCAGGACGGCGTTCTGTTCAGTAAGACGCTGGGCGAAAACGCCGAGATCGAAATCGTATACTTCCCCGGCGGTATCGAGGGCGAATACGTCATCCCCGGCACGATCGAAGGTAAAGGAACGATAAGAACTATCGGCGGTAACGTGTTCTACAACGCGACCATTTCTTCCGTCGTAATTCCTTCCACCGTGACTCAAATCGGCGACTCTGCGTTCAGAGCCTGCAAAAAGCTGACCACCGTCAAGTTTGAAAACCCGACTGAGGCGCTTGCGGAAGACGGCTCCAACGCGCTTGAACTCGGCGCACGCGCATTTATGAACTGCTCGGAACTTAAAGATATTACTCTTCCCGAGCGTTTGGTATTCATCGGCGACAGAGCGTTTATGTACTGCTCGGTACTTGAAACCGTCACCATTCCTAAAAACGTAACCACCTTGGAAGAAACCTCGGACACCGACTATCCGGCAAACGGAAAGGTAGTCAGAAACCGTGCGTTCGACTACTGCAAGATGCTTACGGAAATCAACGTCGCGGCGGAAAACAAGAATTACTTCTCCGTGGACGGCGTGCTTTACAAGAAAAACTACGATACGGACAATAACTTCAAAGGTTCTTCGCTTATGATTTGCCCGGCAGGAAAAACGGGCGTGATCGACGTCGATCCTTCCTGCGAGCACATTGCCATCAAGGCGTTCTACGCAAACGAAGGCATAACCGAAATCACCTTCTCGAAGGGTATTTCCGGCACCAGCCTGCTCATCGGCGAAGCGGCGTTCAACGGCTGCAAAAAGCTTGAAAAACTGTCCTTGCCTAACGGCTTGCAACGTATCGAAGCAAAGACCTTCTATCAGTGCGACTCCTTAAAAGAGATATTCATTCCCAAGACCGTCACCTTCATCGGCACGGAAGCGTTCAACTACTGCGATAATCTCCAGAAGGTAACCATCGAGGACGGCTACCTGTACGAGGAGACGGAGGAAGAAGACGGAACGACAACCCGTGAGATTGTCAACTACCTGACCATCGAAGACGGTAAATACTCTAATGAATACGGTTACGACTATTTCTACGGCGCGTTCACCAATTGCCCGGCTCTTACCGAAATAGTCGTTCCGGGCAGAGCTAAAACCATCGGTAAATACGCGTTTGCAAATAACGCGTCGCTCAAGAAAGTCGTTCTCTCCGAAGGCGTTGAAGAGATCGGTGAAGGCGTTTTCCGTTGCAGTTCGGCCAATCCGGGCGTAATCGAAGAAATCGTTTTCCCGGAAAACAATTTCCCGAGAAGAGCCTGGTGGAGTACCTCAAGAAGAACTCCGGCCGCAACAAGCAG
>JBJFAC010000172.1:0-3492 GCA_051887715.1 Candidatus Neoclostridium sp. | reverse complement strand
GGAATTATTCCCGCTATAAGATAAGCCGCGCTGACGGTCATTCCCCTCGTCTGCACCAGATCCTGCACGGGAGCGTTGAATACTCCGTAAAGCGATCCGAATTGAGCAATGAGAGCGTGGGCAATACCGTTCGTATCGCAACGCGGAATGACCGAGTTCAGAATATACTCCAGCATTTCGTGTTCCTGAAACGACATCATTTCGGAATCGGCGTCAAACCTTTGCCTCATTCGTTCGCGATGTCCTACGTGATAACCTGCGCCGTCTTTCTTGTTGGACAAACGGATCACCTCCTCAAATACATCAAGTACTATGCCAGGCATAGTACTTGAAATTAGCAAAAATCACTGTTTTTCGCGCATTATTAGCAGTTTTTAGTCATCTTCCTCTTCGGGTTCGGGGAGATTTGCATTATGATAAACGTTCTGCACGTCGTCGTTGTCGTCAAATAAATCAAGCATACGATTTATTTTTTCAGCCGCTTCGCCGTCGAGATCGACCGTCATATTCGGAATTCTGTCGATTTCGCTTCTTATAAACGAATATCCCTCGGCTTCCAGAGCGTCGCGAACGGCGTTGAAATTTTCAACCGAAGTAAGTACTTCGTACACGTTGCCGTCCACGCTGAAATCGTCCGCACCGGCGTCGAGCGCAAGCATCATCATTTCGTCGTCGTCCGTTTTACCGGTTTTCTCAATATCGATAACGCCCTTGGACTCGAACATATAGGACACGCAACCGTTAGTTCCAAGCGCGCCGCCGCATCTGTCGAATATGTGACGAACGTCTCCTCCCGTGCGGTTTTTGTTGTCAGTCAACGTTTCGACGATGACCGCAACGCCGTTAGGGCCGTAGCCTTCGTAAACGATGGACTCGTAATTTATGCTGCCAAGCTCTCCGCTTGCTTTTTTAATACTTCTCTGAATATTGTCGTTAGGCATATTCGCCGCTTTTGCTTTTGCGATTACGCCGCGCAACGACGCGTTGCTGTTGGGATCGGCTCCGCCCAGCTTCACCGCGACGGCAAGCTCTCTGCCGATTTTCGTGAAAACCTTGGAACGAGCCGCGTCGGTTTTTCCTTTTGCTCTTTTAATGGTAGCCCATTTACTGTGTCCGGACATAAAATTTCCTCCGTATTATTTATCGTATTTCAATTGATACATCATTACGCTTGCGCAAACCGCCGCGTTCAGCGACTCTATTTTGCCCATCGGCAGACTGACGACCAGATCCGCAAGCGCTTTTGCCTCTTTGCTTACTCCGTTAGCTTCCGACCCTATAATAAGGCACTTTTTTTGCGCTTCGATATTACACTCGAAAAGATTCTTTCCGCTCATATCCGCGCAAATAATCGTATACCCTTTTTCTTTCAGCCCGGCAAGCGTTACTTCACCGGAATTTGAACTTATATTCAGTTTGCATACGGCTGACATTGCGCTTCGCACCACTTTCGGGTTATAGCAGTCCACTCCGTCCGCAAACACGACGTTATCGAACCCGGTAGCAAGACACGTTCTCAATATAGTACCCGCGTTGCCCGGATCGGAAATTCCGTCCAGATACACGCAGTCCTTTCCGTCGTCAAACTTATCTTCGGGCACGTCGCTTACGCACAATATGCCCTGAGAATTTTCCGTATCGGTAAGCTTGGCAAAAACGTTATCCGCACACACGACGTCCACGTTGAACTCGGCGGAATACTTTTCAAGCGAGCTTTCGGAAACGTAAATCTCCGCCCCGATCAGATAGGGCAAACTGTCTTTTACGTTCCGATAACCTTCCGTGACGTATTTTCCAAGCGATTTACGCCCTTTACGCTCACGCAGACGACAAACGTCTTTAATTCTTTTATTATCTAATGAAGTAATGTTAATCATAAAATAAAGCACCTTAATCGATAATAAGGTGCTTTAAAAGCCTTTTTATTTTGCAATAGCCTTGGAAGCCGTTTCAGCAAGGGCTTTGAAGGTTGCAGCGTCGTTTACCGCGATATCGGCAAGCACCTTTCTGTTGAGATCGATACCCGCGGTTTTAAGACCGTACATAAACTTGGAATAGGAAAGACCGTTCATTCTTGCCGCAGCGTTGATACGGGCGATCCAAAGTTTGCGGAAATCTCTCTTTTTAAGTCTTCTGCCGATAAAAGCATACATTCCCGACTTCATTACCGCTTCTCTTGCGATACGATAGGAACGGGATTTAGAACCGAAATATCCTTTTGCCTGCTTAAAAATCTTACGACGCTTTTTAACCGCGTTTACTGCTCTTTTAATTCTCATAATAGTGACCTCCCGTTACTTCTGAATCATTACCTTGATGGTGTTTGCCTGCTTGTTGGAAGCGAGCAATTCACCTTGGCGCAAGCCCATTTTACGCTTGCTGTCCTTCTTGGTAAGAATGTGGTTCTTGTTCGAGTGAGCGAACTTTACGTTACCGTTTTTAGTTACGCGGAAACGCGTTTTTGCGCCGCTGTGACTTTTCATTTTTGGCATATTATTATGTCCTCCGTGATATAATTTTTATTTTTTGGGAGCCAATATCATAAGGATGTTACGTCCTTCGAGCATCGGCTTTTTATCGAACACGCAGCAGTCCTGCACGAAGTTGTAAAAGTCGTTCATAACTTCCACGCCTATCGCCGAGTGAGCCTGCTGACGTCCTCTCATTCTGATGGATACCTTTACTTTATCTCCGCCGGTGAGAAATTTACGGCACTGCTTCGCCTTGGTTTCGAGATCGTGCGAATCGATCGTCATCGAAAGCCAGATTTCTTTAAGAGCGGTAACCTTCTGATTTTTACGCGCGTCCTTTTCCTTTTTTGCCGCGTCGAATCTGAATTTACCGTAGTCCATAATTTTACATACGGGCGGATTAGTCGCTGCGCTTATCTTGACCAGATCAAGATTACGTTCGTCGGCAATTCTGTTCGCTTCGTTTGCGCTCATTATGCCAAGCTGCACGCCGTTTTCATCAATAACACGAACTTCCGCGTCGCGGATCTTTTCGTTTATTTCAACTTCCTTAATGATAAGAGGTGTCCTCCATAAAAAATTGAGGGGCATAGATCTGCCTCTCAATACACAAAAATTCGATGATCTTGCGTTACCGTACTAAGCCGTGCCGTGCGGTGAGATGTTCAAATCTACTTCCAACGCGTTATATTATACAACTTTCGACGAGTATTGTCAAACGTTTTATCGGCTTTTTTCGCTTTTTTTACTGATTTATACTCGATTTTTACTGCTTTATGTTCGTTTTGGACATGAATACGGAAATCAGAACAAAAACGGTTTAACTCGCGAGGTTGCAAACGTCAGAACGCAGATGTCCGCGGGCTTCAGTTTTGCCAGCGTTCTGCAGCATTCGTCCGCCGTTGCCGAAGTCGTCATAACGTCGTCCACAAACAAAACGTTCTTTCCTTTAATGTCGGTGTCTGCGGCTTCGGGCAGCAATCCGATAGCGCCTTTAACCGCGCCGGCGCGCCGACGTCCG
>JBJFAC010000171.1:0-3504 GCA_051887715.1 Candidatus Neoclostridium sp. | reverse complement strand
AGCGACCGACTGTGCGCCGCGAGAAGCCTTGCCGTGCGCCACAATATTTATCTCGTGGGAGATATGGACAACGACTTTTATTCGGCTTACGGCGTGGAAAACGGCAGGGGCTGGCTGCGCCTGAACACGCCCGGCGGAAAAGTGTGCGTCGCCGCGCTCCCCTATCCGCTGGAAAGCTTTTTGCAGTCCGATAAAAACGCGGACGGAGACGGACAAAAAGCGGAGGAAGAAGCCGAGGCGCGTGAAAACCAATCTGCAGACGGCGAAAGAGAGGGCGCACAGTACGACCCGGGCTACGCGCAGAAGGTAAAAAGCCTGATAGACGAGTGCGCGCTGGGATTTTCGCAAGACTGCGTAAATATTTTCGCCGCGCATCTGTTTATGCTACCCGGCTCGGAGGAGAAAACGCTGGGAGGAGCGAAAATACTGCCGGGCGAAATACTGCCGTCGTCCGCCGACTACGTTGCTTTGGGGCACGTGCACAAGAATATGCGCGCGGCAAAGGGCGTTGCGGCGTGGTATTCGGGCTCGCTTACGCCCTGCTCGTTCACCGAAACCGACGACAGGTTCGTAAATCTGATAGAAATAAGCGCCGCAGACGAGTATAAAAATTCGCCGGCGCAAGCGGAGGGCGACGGGCGCGATAAAATTCTCGAAGTACGCAGTAACGGTAAAAAGAGCGTCACGGTGCGCAAAATCAGGCTGGAAAGCGTAAAAAAACTTATCAGGATCGAGGCGAAAAACTACGACGAGGCAAAGGAAAAGCTTTGCTCGTGCGACGGCTACGCCGAGATAATGTACGATTGTCCCACACCGCTCACGTCGTTGCAGATAAACGCGCTTCGCTCGTGTCCCGCGTTCGTCAAGTTCACCCCGTGCTTCAACGCTTTAAGCGAGCAATCGGGCGAAAAGAGAAAGCTCATGACCGACGAACAACTGTTCGAGGCGTTTTTCGAGCGAAAAAAAGGCAGACTGCCCGACGACGACGAGAAAGAGGCGTTTTTTAAAGCCGTCCGCAAGGAGGAATTGTTATGAAACCGCTGCTGCTTGAAATAGAAGGCATCAACAGCTTCCGACAGAAGCAGGTCGTGGACTTCCGCGCGCTCTCTAACGGCAATCTATTTTGTATATCGGGTAAAACGGGCAGCGGAAAAACCACCGTGCTCGACTGCGTAATTCTCGGTCTTTATCCCAAATTGCCGTCCTTTTCCACCCGCGGCAATATAGAAGATTATATAAATCTCAGCTGTGACAAGGGCGAGATAAAGCTCACCTTCGAGTTGGACGGCACGGTGTACCGCACGGAGCGCGTGATAAGCCGAAAGGGCGCGAACACGGCAAAGCTGATAGACGTGCGATCGGGCGCGGTCGTGAAGGAAAAGAATACCGAGGCGTTCGCGTTCATATCGGAAAAGCTGGGGCTGTCCGTGGACGACTTCGCTCGGGTGATAATACTGCAGCAGGGCGAATTCGCTCAGTTTCTGCGCGCAAGCAAGGCAGACAGAAACGCGGCGGTCATAAAGCTGTTCAGGCTCGACCGCTTTTCCGACGTGCCCAAGCGCTTTAAAGACGCCGCCGTTACGCTTAAAAACGAGCTGGAAAAAAAGGACGCCGCTCTTGCCGGCTACGAAAACGATACCGCGGAGTACCTGACCGGCGCGTCGGGCGAGCTGAAGGAGTGCGAAAAAGCGTTAAAGCAGGCGGAGTCGGACTATAAAAACGCCGTCGCGCTGCGCGACAAAGCGTCGGAAAATCAAAGGCTGAAGGAGCAGTACGACGCCGCCGTAAAGCGCAAGGCTCTGCTTGAAGAAAAGCAAAAGGAGCTTGCGGCGGAAAAAGAGCGCCTTCTTTCTCTGGAAGCGAAAACAGAAGCCGAAAGAGCCGACGTCGAAGCCGCAAGAAAGGAAAAAGAGGAGCTGGTGCGCCTTGCGACTCGGCTGGACGGCGAAAGGCAACAGCTTAAAGACCTGATGCAGCGCAAGTCCCGTCTGGACGAAAAGCGCGCCGAATACCTTGCTCTTAAAGATAAATGCGCGGCAAAGCAAGCCGAGTGCGAGGTCGCGGATAAGCGTATCGCCGATTTACTGCAGGAGACGGGCGAGTGGGCAAACGACGGAATAGAAAAAATATCGGCTCGGTTCAAGCAAGCCGAGTTCGATCTCGAAAGCCGCCGTCGGCTGGAAAACGAGCTTAAAGCGCTGGAAGAAAAATGCGGCAAAGCCTATTCGGATTATTCGGAAGCCGAACGCCTTTCGGGACAAGCCGCAACTAAGACCGCCGAAGCCGAACGCGAGCTGGAAAAAGCAAGGAAAAAGCTGGACGAGGTACGGCTTGCCGAGAGCGCGAACGACATTAGAAAGCACCTTTGCGAGGGCGACGCGTGCCCCGTGTGCGGCGAGATAGTAAAAAGCGTGCCCAAGGCGGTTTGCTCCGATCTGGACGGCGCCGAGGAAAACGTTTCAAAGAGGGAAAGCGTAGCCGCGGAGGCGAGAAAGGAACTGAACGGAAGGACCGCCGCTCTGGCTTCGGCTAAACAGTTGTACGAACAATTGTTTGCAGACGTGAATCAGAAAAAAGAGCGACTTGCCGAACTGCCGGCGTCGTCCGAACAGCAGGTTTCGGCGCTGAAAAAGGCTCTGAATGGTGTGATTTCACTGCAAAATGCCAAAAACGAGCGACAAAAACTGCAAACCGAGCTCACCGGGCTAAGCGCTCGTCTGGACGCCGTAGTAAAGCAGGGACGGGAAGATAAGCTGGATTATCAAAACCGAATGAGCAAGCTTTCCTGCACCGACTTAAACCTTATGAACGAAAAAATAGCGCTCGTCGAAAAGAACGTAAGCGCCGTTGAAAAACGCGTTGCCGAATTCGACGCGTGCGTTAAAAACGCTCTGGAGCTGAAGATGTCGCTGGCAAGTCGGACGGCGGAAAACGAAGCCGCTCTTTCGGAAGTGCGAAAGCTGACCGCCGCGGTACCCGACGACTCCGCTCCGCTTTTGTCCGAGGCGCGGAAAAGCCTGGAGGAAGCCGACGCGCGCAAGTCCGCTCTGATAGCGAGAAAAGCCGAGCTGGGCGCGCTTATCGCTTCCGTCGGGCAGAGGCTGGAGGTTAAACGCGCGCTGAAAGCCGAACGCGCCGAAATTAACAAAAAGTACGAAAAGATGAACGACCTTGCGGCTTTGTTCGCGAGGGGCGAGTTCAACGCTTTCGTCGCCACCGAATACATCAAGGACTTCACCGTGTCGGCTTCGGGCACTCTGCGCGAGCTCACCGGCGGCAAATACGCTTTGACTTACGACGAGGAGGAAAGCGAGTTTTACGTCACCGATTTTCTCAACGACAACCGCAAAAGGAAGGCGCGCACGCTGTCCGGCGGCGAGACTTTTCTGGCGTCGCTGTCTATGGCGATCGCGCTGTCGAAGGAAATAGCGCGTTTCGGAACGTTCGATTTCTTCTTCATAGACGAGGGCTTCGGCACGTTGCACGACGCCGCTCTCGATCAGG
>JBJFAC010000170.1:0-3506 GCA_051887715.1 Candidatus Neoclostridium sp. | reverse complement strand
AGGAGGAAAAATAACTTATTCCCGCCTTTTTATTCAGCTCCATTTGTTTTTGAGCCAGCAGTTTCTGGTCGTTAGCGTACATTTTTTGCAGCTTGTCCATCTGCGGCTTGATTTTTAAAGTTATAAGTTGGTTCTTCCTCGCCTTGTATCTTTGATATATATCGATAGGCGACAACAAAACCTTAAGGCAGAACGTGAAGAACACTATTCTCCAACCGTAATCGGAAATAAACGAAAATACGTCGAGAATAAGCCAGGTCCACAATCCTGTCGGTGCAGTTACTTCGGAAAAAATGCTCAGAAAAGCCATTTCATCGCTCCTTTGGGGTTGTCGGGTACGGGATCGAATCCGCCTTTTGACCAAGGATTACAGCGAAGCAAGCGCCATATTCCGCGCGGTACGCCCTTGATCACGCCGAATTTTTCAATGCTCTGCAGCATATACGTAGAGCAGCTCGGAGTGTACAGGCACACGTTGGGCAGCAGCGGAGAAATACACTTCTTGTAGAACAGAATCAATCCCCTGAATAACCACTTGAAAGTGATTACGTCGATTATTATTTGTTTTTTAGTTTTCTTTTTTCGCATCACAGCTCAAAAGTCCGCTTTTGTGAAAGAGTTCGGTCATCTCTTGCTTTACGTCGTCGTAGGTCAGCCCTCCCGCGTTACTGCGAGCGGCGAAAATCGCCTGGCAGGGCTTTATATCGCTTAAATACAGCCGCATTACTTCGCGCATACGGCGCTTGAGCTTGTTGCGCACGACCGCGTGCCCGACCTTATTGTTTACGGACAAGCCCAGCCGCGGAACGTCCTTACCCGGAACGTATATCAGCGTCATATACTTTCCCCGAACCGAGCCGCCTTTGCGGTATACGTACGCGAACGAGCCGCGTTTTGTCAATCTGTATTTTTTTGCAAGCATAATAAACCGCAAAACGCCCCTTTGCGTTAAAGGGGCGAAATCATCTCTTGCGTGGAGAAAAACAGTACGAGCCGCGTCATTCCCTCACCGATCAGTGAGCGCCGAGGGGCTTAACGGCGATATTCTTTCTGCCTTTGTCTCTTCTTCTCTTAAGCACTCTTCTTCCTGCCGCGGAACTCATTCTCTTTCTGAATCCGTGTACTTTGAGTCTGCTTCTCTTTTTAGGCTGATAAGTTCTTTTCATATCTATGTCTCCTTGTAGGTAATGGTTTTGTTAATCGGGCGCGCGCAAAAATCGGGTGCGCACACCGTTACTGCAATATTATAATGGAATTTGTTTTTTTAGTCAACTGTTTTGAGCCCTTTTAACGCAATTTCTTGCGATACGGGCAGTCTATTACGCCTTAGAAAGCGATTTTTCGGGGCTTTGAGCGTAAAAGCGCGAAATTTTTACATGCTTATTCCGTTTTTACTTAAATCGCGCGGCGGACTAAGCAAAAAACTCCCCGTTCGCGGAACGAAGAGCTTTGCGCATTTTGACTTTTACGTTTTTTGCCGCGTGATTGCCTTCGGCGGCAACGTATTACGCGTTTTTCTCCGCAACGGCGTCGAGGCGCTTATTGCGGAAATAAATGATTATTCCGGCGGACACCATACAGATGTTGATCACGTAGAACGCGAAAGCGACGAAAGCAAGTGGAGTGAGCGTTCCTTTATCTATCCAGGTGGTGATTTTGCAGAGTATTCCGCCGACGTAGCCCACACCGATGAGCGACATAAACAGTATGCTGGTTCCCTTTGCCGTGCGCGCTTTATAGGCTCTTACGATATTGAAGGGCCACGACGCGCCGAAGCAGATCACCATAACGATTTCACAAATAGTTGCAAGCGTTTCCAACATTGCTTTATTCTCCTTACATATCCTTTCTTCTGTAGTCGGGCAATAACTGCGGCGAAAGCTTTTCGGGCTTTATGCCTGCCTGCTCCAGCTGTTTTTCAAATTCTTCCACGTGCGCTAAAGTGAGCTTTCCTACCGTCACGGTCTTTGCTTTCTCCGCCGCCGCTTTTCCTGCGTCTCTTCCGAACACAATTATATCCAACAGCGAATTACCCATAAGTCGGTTTCTGCCGTGAATACCGCCCACCGCCTCGCCGGCTACGAACAGATTGTTCACCGTCGTGGACGAGCAATTTCCGTCGATATCTATGCCGCCGTTCTGGTAGTGCAACGTGGGGTAGACGAGAATGGGCGTGGTGCGGATGTCGATGCCGTAGTTGGCGAACATACGCATCATTGCGGGAATACGCTTTTCAATCGTGCCCTCGCCGCCCAGCGTTTCGATCATCGGAGTGTCCAGCCATACGCCCACTCCGTCGGTGGTCTTTACGCCTTTGCCGCGCTTGTTGCATTCTCTTATTATGCTTGCCGCGGTCACGTCGCGCGTTTCAAGCGAATACACGAACGCTTCGCCGTCCTTATTTACCAGCTGAGCGCCCAGCGAACGCACTTTTTCGGTGACCAACGCTCCGAAAACCTGAGTGGGCTCGGCAACGCCGGTGGGATGATACTGAAGCGTGTCCGCGTACAGCAGTTTTGCTCCGGCGCGGTACGCAAGCACAAGTCCGTCGGCGGTTGCGCCGTAGTGATTGCTGGTGGGGAAGCCCTGATAGTGCAGTCTGCCCGCTCCGCCCGTGCAGATTATCACGGTCTTTGCTTTTGCGACGAGTATTTCGTCGGTTTCCATATTGAGCAGAACAGCTCCCGCGGCGTTACCCGCTTCGTCCTTGATTATTTCGATTGCGGCGGTGAAATCCACGACCTGAACGCCGCGGTTGAGCACCTCGTCGCGCAACGTGCGCATAATTTCCGCTCCCGAATAGTCCTTGCACGCGTGCATTCTCTTTCTGGAGGTTCCGCCGCCGTGCGTGGTGATCATATTGCCGTCCTTGTCCTTATCGAACATTACGCCGAGATTTTCCAGCCATTTAATCGCGTCGGGCGCTTCGGTTACCAGTTTCTGAAGCAGTACCGGCTTTGCCGCGAAATGTCCGCCGCCGAACGCGTCGAGATAATGCACGGCAGGCGAGTCGTTGGGCTTATCCGCCGCCTGTATTCCGCCCTCCGCCATCATGGTGTTGGCGTCGCCTATGCGCAGTTTGGTGACCATTATTACCTTCGCGCCGCTTTCCTGAGCGGTTATCGCCGCCGCAGAGCCTGCTCCGCCGCCGCCTATTACGAGCACGTCCGCCTCGTAATCGGGGTGTTCGAGATCTATTTTCTTTCCGAGCACGCGCGACTTGCCCTGCAAAAGCGAAGCAAGCTCGTGCAGTACTTTATCGCCGGCGTTCGGTCCGACCTTCAGGTTTTCGTACGCCGACTCGATATAGTCGGGGTGATTTTCTTTAAGCACCGCGTCCTTTTCTTCCGCGGACATTCTCGGATAAAGCTCTTTTAATCTTTGCGCTCTGGTGGCTTCCACCTTTTTTATAGAGGCGAGCTGTTCTTCGGTGAAGTTATACATACTTTTGCCCTCGTATAATTAAATAGTAGTAGTTTTTAGCGTTCCTCTCCAAGAACGGCAGA
>JBJFAC010000169.1:0-3520 GCA_051887715.1 Candidatus Neoclostridium sp. | reverse complement strand
GCTCGTTTGCGTTTAGTAATAAAGAAAGCAATCGCAATCGGAGCGCCGTTTACGATATATTAACGCCGGGGCGTGAGTATAAGCGGTAATAAAAACGTAGCAGTTAGGGCAATAGCGATTAAACTTTCGATTGCTCTTCTAAAAGCGAACGGCGGCAAATATAATGATAATAGAAAAAGCGCGTTGTGGCAAGCGGCGCGCGCGGAGGAATGAAAAGTGAAAAAGGTAATAAAAATTGCGTTGGTTTCGGTTTGTCTTATTGCGGTGCTTTCCGCGGCGGCGTGTTCAAAAGGCGACGACGTTTTGATGCAGTCGGTATCGGAGTACAGAAACAGCGTGCTTGCGGGAAAGAACGAAAGATTTTCCGCGGAGCTTATTTCGGGCTATCGCGAAAATCCGTTTGAAATAGACGGAAAAAGCGGCGCAAAAAGCGATTACACGCTTATAACGATAACGCCTTCGAGGGCTATGGGCGAAAAAACGCTTTCCGTATCGCTGAGCGCCGACGGTAAAAAGACGGAAGGCAACGCCGTTCGTCACCCGTACAAGGACAGTTATTCGTTTGAATTTATGAGCAAAACCGAATGTAAAAGCGCCGTTTTGACCGTATCCGACGGCAATTCGGACTGCGAAATAGAACTTTCCTGCGTAAGAAAAGAGGGTGAAATAAGCGGTTACGACGCAATGAAGGCAACGCTTAACGAGCTTAACGAAAGTCTCGCTCCGTATATGTCGGACGGCAAATTCAACGGCGAGATATTTATTCGCTACGTCAGCAATCCCATCGGCGACGACGGCAAATACTATTGGTACGTATCGTTCGTGCCGGAGATTGCGCCCGACAAGACGATAGCGGCGCTCGTGGACGTAGTAAGCGGAAGAATAACGGCTTCGAGAAAATAGCAAGGCGTTAAAAAATCAGCTGCGAAGGAAATAAAACGGCTTTTAACCCGTTTTTTTCTTTTTAAAAGTAAAATGCGGCAAAAAATTGCGAAAGGGATATAAAAACGATTGAAAAAAAATTCCGATTGTGATAAAATATACAAAACGCAATCGAGGTGACGATCGTGGAACGGAACAACAGTCAATCTACTTTTTCGTTAGTATTGAATCTTGCGCTCAAAACGATGCAATACGTAATCGTTACGATTGCGCTCGTTTTGGTTGCAACGATAATAATTTTTCCGACGGTCGGCGAAAACTTTTACTCATCCGCGGAAAACAAACCTCTGGCGTACCGTTTTGCAGTCAACGCAACCGGCAACAACGCAAGCATAGAGCGCGTGCGGAAAACGGCGGACAGGGCGATCGCGCTTATGCTTGACCGTAACACGCCCGAAAAAGATATGGCGGAATACGTTTCCGGAACGGAAAAATACTGCCTGGCTTTGTTGAACAAACCCGATCTGGCAGATTACTTCGCGGAATCGGACGCCAAAAACGTAGCAAGCGTTAAGGAAAACAGGATATTGCACGTTCGCTTGTGCGATTCGTTCGATTACTACACGTCTGCGCTTTACACCGCGCGGCTAAAACAAAACAAGACCGATTTTTTCGTTAAAGGCAAGTTCGTTGCGGTTGCCGATTTTGCCGAGTACGCAAAAAGCAACGTTTTATCTAAGGACGAATGCGTTTACGTCGTGCGACAGGCGGCAATGTACGTCGATTATTGCGCCAAAAACGGAGCAAGCGATATACTTGAAAAGGTAGGCTTCACGGAATTTTATATAAGCGAGATGAACAAGGCGGCGGCGGACGTGGACTGCGACCGTCCCGAACTGAAAAAACTGTTCAGGATAAGCGTTTACAGCGGCTTTTACAAAGCGTACAAAACGGCTCATCCGGAAAGCGATATAGGCAAGCTTCAAAGCGTCGAAGATTTCGATTCGATAGACGAATTATGCGACTACTGTACTAAAACGTACTGCAATAACAAATGAAACGGAGGTTTTTATGAATAAAATCGTAAAGGAAGCACTGACTTATGACGACGTGTTGTTGATTCCCGGGCTTCGTCTTTCACGCCCAACATGGCGGATCTGACCACGAAACTCAGCGACGACATAACGCTTAATATTCCGCTTATGTCGGCGGCAATGGATACGGTTACCGAGTCCCGTATGGCGATAGCGATAGCGCGAGAAGGCGGAATAGGTATTATCCACAAGAATATGTCGATAGACAGTCAGGCTGAAAACATAGACAGAGTAAAAAGAAGCGAGCACGGCGTTATAACCGATCCGTTTTTCCTTTATCCCGAATGTCTGCTTGCCGACGCCGTCGCGCTTATGAGCAAATACCGTATAAGCGGCGTTCCGATAACCGATCACGACGGAAAGCTGGTCGGCATTCTTACCAATCGCGATATGCGGTTTGAAACGGATTATTCGCAAAAAATCGGCGATATAATGACTAAAGACCGTCTGGTGACCGCCCCGGAGGGCACTTCGCTCAGCGAGGCGCAAAAGATTCTGGGTAAACACCGTATCGAAAAGCTTCCCATCGTTGATAAGGACTTCCGTCTTAAAGGGCTTATTACCATCAAGGATATAGAAAAAGCGATTCAGTACCCCAATTCAGCAAAGGACAAAAACGGAAGACTGCTTGTCGGAGCGGCAATAGGCAGCACGGGCAATTATATGGACAGAGCGGCGGCTTTGGTCGATGCGAGAGTGGATTGCATAGTGCTCGATTCCGCTCACGGTCACAATCAGGGAGTGCTGGACGCAGTTTCAAAGGTAAAGGAAAAGTACCCGTCCGTAACTTTGATTGCCGGTAACGTTGCAACCGCGGAAGCCACCAAAGCGCTGTACGAGAGAGGCGCCGACGTGGTTAAAGTCGGTATGGGACCGGGCTCTATATGTACTACGAGAATAGTAGCGGGTATCGGCGTGCCTCAGCTCACCGCGATTATGGACTGCGCCGAGGTTGCCGACAAGTACGGCAAGACCATTATCGGCGACGGCGGAATTAAGTACAGCGGCGACATTACCAAGGCGATTGCGGCAGGCGCTCATGCGGTTATGCTGGGCTCGCTGTTCGCCGGTACGGAAGAAACTCCGGGAGAAACCGAAATCTATCAGGGCAGAACCTTTAAATCGTACCGAGGAATGGGTTCGCTCGGAGCAATGCCTCTCGGCAGTAAGGACCGCTATTTCCAGGATGGCAACAAAAAGCTCGTGCCGGAAGGCGTCGAGGGAAGAGTGCCGTATCGCGGACCGCTTGCCGACGTCGTATATCAGCTTATGGGCGGTTTGCGTTCGGGTATGGGTTACGTAGGACAGCGCACGATAGAAGATCTGCGCAAAAACGCAAAGTTCGTCAAAATCACAAACGCTTCGCTTATCGAAAGCCATCCGCACGACATTTCCATCACAAAGGAAAGTCCCAACTATTCGCCAAAAAACTAATAAAATTAAGGTTAAATACGCAACGAAATCGTCCGTTTTCCGCGGACGATTTTTGTATTATAACAACGGCAAGACTCGTAGAGGATTGCCGTAAAAACCACCGGCTATGC
>JBJFAC010000168.1:0-3627 GCA_051887715.1 Candidatus Neoclostridium sp. | reverse complement strand
CTCCGATTTTTCCTAAGGGAGAGCCTGTGTTGAATAGTATAAAATCAACTCAATAAAATATTAAAAGCGGCGCGGTAACGATAAAACTGCGTCGCTTAATTTTTTGTAGTAAAAAAACGGAAACCGAAAACTAAATTTCTTCTATATCTACGCCGAACTCTTCGTATATAAAACGCCTGCGGTCGGGAAGTTCGGAAAGGTACTCAAGGTAGTCGGTCAGCGTTTTCGTCAGTTCGGTTTTTTCGATTTTAGAAGCCGCCTCGTATTTTTCAAAGAAGTGTTCTGGAAGTGCGTTTATAATCGCCGTTTTTTGGCTTTCCGTAAATTTGATCATATCAACCTCCGTCGATAAATAGATTATACATCGTTATCGCTAAAAAGTCAAGAATTAGAGATAAATTCAGCGTCGAGGCGTTAAAAACTTGACGAAATAACGCAATAGTGGTATTATATAGTTATGGAATCAGTATTGGCAAGAGTAAAAAAACCGTCCTATTCGGATATGTCCGAGGTTTGGTCGTACGATGAAATGAAAATGTATTTTAACGAAATCGTCGATTGCCCTTTTAACGTAGCGGCGTGTACTTTTCTCAGCAACGCGGAAGGAGTGGGCGATTATTTAGATAAGCATCCGTTTTTCGATTTTCAGGCGTACCTCGTTATCGCCTCGTTCGGGCTTACCGAGGGCTTCGTGTACTCTCCCGAAACGGAGGAATACGTTCGCCTGAAGGAAAATCTCGAATACTATCTGACCGGAAAATGCGATACCTGGTCTATGACTAAGTATGACCGTAACGAAATGAAAAAAGACGCGCAAAAGGTTTGGAACGCGTATTATAAGGAGGAAGAATAAATGAAAGGAGTGGTTACTTTCGGCGAGCTTATGATGCGTTTGACGCCGCCCGGCTTCGAGCGTTTTTCGCAGTGTAATTCCTGGGATATTACTTTCGGAGGCGCGGAGGCAAACGTTTCCGTCGCTTTGTCCGCGTGGGGCGTTAAAAGCGCGTTCGTCAGCAAAATCCCTTGCCACGAAGTGGGACAGTCGGCTGTAAATTCCCTCAGAAAATACGGCGTTAACACCGATTTTATTGTGCGCGGCGGGGAAAGACTGGGCGTGTACTATCTTGAAAAGGGCTCGTGTTTCCGTCCGTCTAAGGTCATTTACGACAGAAAAAACAGCGCTTTCTCGCTGTCCTCGTCCGATGAATACGACTGGGATAGGATATTGGAAAATTACTCGTGGTTGCACGTTACCGGAATTACGCCTGCGCTGGGCGCAAACGTCGAAAAGGCTGCGTTAGACGCGGTTAAGGCGGCGAAAAGCAAGGGAATAACGGTTTCTTTCGACGTAAATTACCGCAGTAAGCTTTGGACTAAGGCGCAAGCGGGAGAGTCCGTCGGAAAAATTTTGCCTTACGTGGACGTGCTTATTGCCAACGAAAACCAGATAGCCGAAATCGTGGGCGTTAAATCGCCTTATCCGCAACCCGAAAACGACGGCTACTGTGCCGAAAGCAACGAATATATGGCACGCGAGCTGGTTTCGAGATACGGCGTTAAGTCGGTTGCTCTCACGGCGAGAAGAACTATCTCTTCCGACGTCAACACTCTTCGCGCAATGGTGTACGCAAACGGAGAATGTGCCTTCTCGCGCGAATATAAAATCGACATTGTAGACAGAGTAGGTTCCGGCGACGCTTTCGCCGCGGGTGTGATTTACTCGCTGATCAAAGGCGAAAACGCGCGCATGGCTGTGGATTATGCGGTCGCCGCCGCGGTGCTAGCTCATTCGACCGAGGGCGATTATATGCTGTGCAGTGCGGATGAGATTGACGCGCTGGTTAAAAACGGCTCGGCAAAAGTACAAAGATAGCCGATAATCAATTGTTGAATACCGATGAAAAACCGCTTTTTCAAAAGGCGGCTTTTTGTTTGCCTTAAAATCGAAAATATTCGTAAAAATAAAAAAATAATTTGAAAATTTTTTAAAAAATCGCTTGACAAAATTTGTATTCGGGTATATACTTTTAGCAGTCGAGCAGAAAGAGTGCTAATGCTCATGAGGCTTGACCGCTAACAATCGTGAGGTCGGATAAATAACTGATGGCAATTTCGGGAAGAAAAGAAAAAATACTTAAAGCGGTTGTCGAGCGCTACATCGTCAGCTGCGAGCCTATTTCTTCTTCGGAAATTCGTGAAGAGAATTTGCCGGAGCTCAGCAGCGCTACCATTCGCAACGAGCTTGCCGCACTGGAGGAAATGGGGTATCTCGCTCAGCCTCACACTTCGGCTGGCAGAGTGCCGACCGCCGAAGCGTATCGCCTGTACGTTGACAAGCTGATGCCGAGAAAAAAGCTTTCGTCCAAGGAATTAAAGCTGGTCAAAAAGTATTTTTCCGGTAAAATCACCGAAATGGACGATATTCTGAAAAAATCGGCAAAACTAATTTCGGAGATCACCGATCTAACGGGCGTTGCCGTTTCGCACGGCATAAAAGACGCCGTAATTCAAAACATCAAAATCGTCAAGATTGCCGAGCGGCTTGCACTGGTCGTTATAGTAACCGACCAAGGAGTGCTGAAAGACGGCTTCGTCGAGCTGGAAGAAAATTTATCCGAAGACTATTTTTCAAAGGCGAGCGCGTTCATTTCAAGTTGTTTTTGCGGTTACACGCTTAAGCAAATCGACAAGCCCGGTAAAATAATCGGCAATATCACGCGCGAGTACGAACGGCTTTTCAACGTGATATACAAGCTGATACGCGATTACGCGGCGGGCGATATGAATTGCGACGTCGTGCTGGAAGGAAGTACGAAGCTACTTAATCAGCCGGAATATTCTTCGGTCGATAAAGCGAAAACCATGCTGGAGCTTTTGGAAACGAAGGAACAGCTCGTTCCTCTCATCGATTCGGGAAGCGGAGTTTCGCTTAACATCAGGATCGGCAAGTCGGATAACGGTACTAATATGCCCGACTGCGCGGTAGTCAGCGCAAGTTATTCGGTGGGCGGCGTAAACATCGGAAACGTCGGAGTGATAGGACCTATGAGAATGAACTACGCAAAAGTGGTTTCCGTCCTCGACTATATAGGTAAGGCTATCGAAGAATTGCCGTCCGGCAAAGACGCAAATTTAGGCAAAGTTAATAACGAAGTCGCAAACGGCGACAGCGAGGTGCATAACGATGAACAAGAACAAAGATAATAACGATCAGACGCAGCAGGAAGAGGTTCCCGAAGTCGAAACCGAACAGGTTGAAGACGTAACGGCGGAGCTTCTCGAAAGGCTGAACGATCTGAAAAAGAAAAGCGAGGAAGAAAGTAAGCGTGCCGACGATATGACGGCTGTCGCAACCAGACTTCGCGCCGATTTCGACAATTACCGCAAGCGTACAAACGAGTCGATCGCAAAAGAACGCGACGCAGGCAGGGTGGAAGTGCTTGAAAAGATCATTCCCATGCTGGACGTCGTCGAACAGGCGATCTCGATGATAAAGGACGAGTCGGTTAAAAGCGGTGTCGTAATGATACAGGAGCAAATCGGAGCGCTTTTGAAAGCGTTCGGGGTGGAAGAAGTGGACGCAAGCGGAGAATTCGATCCAAAGGTTCACGAAGCGATAATGCGCTT
>JBJFAC010000167.1:0-3641 GCA_051887715.1 Candidatus Neoclostridium sp. | reverse complement strand
CCGTTTGACCAAGTCGGATAAAGCGGGTAAGGTGCTTACTCACAAAGCGTGGGGCATACCTGTTTTTCTCGTGGTGTTGTTCCTTGTGTTCCACCTGACTTTTTCCGAGAATCTGTTTTATATAAACGGCTTTACGGAAAATCAGGCGTGGATGCCCGCGGTTTCCGAAAACGAGGCGTTTCTCATAAAGGACGACGAGGGAAACGTTGCCTATCAGACGGACGAAGAGACGGGCGAACTCGTGCTTGACGACGACGGCAACCCCGTTCCCGAAGGACTGAACTACGCCGGCAGATGGGTGCAATGCTTTTACGACGGCGCGGTGTTCTCTCCGGGAGTAGCAATAAACAATATTTGGAATAATATGATAGTGGGAGAACTGCTTGACGGCGGCATCGGCGGTTGGATCGGTATTCGCGGCTTGATTGAACAAACGGAAATGTCCGACTGGGCAAAAGGGCTTATAAACGACGGCATACTCGAAGGGCTTGCCGCGGTGCTTTCCTTCCTGCCGCCCATACTCGTGCTGTTTTTGTTCTTCTCCATACTGGAAGACTCCGGATATATGGCGCGCATCGCATTTATTCTGGACAGAATGTTCCGCAAATTCGGCTTGTCGGGAAGAGCGTTTCTGCCGATGATAATGGGCTTCGGCTGCTCCGTTCCGGCAATGATAAACACCCGAACGCTGGCGGACGAAAAAGAGCGAACGGCTACCGTGCGCGTCATACCGTTTTTCTCGTGCGGAGCCAAGCTGCCCATATTGACCGCCGTCGCGGGCGCGATAGTAGCGCAGTCGGGAAGCGGCAACGCGGACGCAATAACTTACGGAATGTACCTGATGGGAATAGCGGTTGCCGTTTGCAGCGTGCTACTGATGCGTTCCACCACGCTGAAAGGCGAAACGCCTCCCTTCATTATGGAACTGCCCGCTTATCACGTTCCGCAATTTAAAAATCTCGTAGCGCACCTGTGGGATAAGACCAAGCACTTCGTCAAGAAAGCGTTTACCATTATTCTGGTATCCACCATCGCCGTCTGGGTGCTCACTCACTTTGACTTTTCGTGGAAACTGCTTGCCGACGAACAAATCGATCAAAGTATTCTGGCAAGCGTCAGTAAACTCGTTCAACCCCTGTTTACGCCGCTCGGATTCGGCAGTCAGCTGGGCTCTCTCGGTTGGGTGTTCGTGCTTGCGGCTGTGTCCGGACTTATCGCAAAGGAAAACGTCGTTTCCACCTTCGGCGTGATTGCCGCCTGCCTGCTGGGACGCGCGGTGGCGGAGGACGAAACGGGCGTAAGCTATGTCGCGCAGATGATTGCGGATACCGGCATAACCGTCCCCGGACTTATCTCGTTTATCGCGTTCAATATGACCACCGTTCCCTGTTTTGCCGCCGTTGCTACAGCCAAAGCGGAACTGCAGAACAAAAAGCGTTATAAAGCGACCTTACTGTTCTGGCTCGTTACTTCATACGTCGTCGCCGCGGCGGTATACACAGTGGGCTCGTGGTGGTGGACCTGCTTTATCTGGGCGGCGGCAGTCGCGCTCGTCGTTGCCGGAATAGTCGTGTACAATAAGAAATCTCAAAAAAGGGAGGTAAAGCGCTGTGATAACGGGCAGTATTAACGTGGGCGTCGGATTGCTCTCGGCGTCCGCAAGCGTTAAATCGATAGTGTGGGATATAGTGCTTATCGCAGCTATCGCCGCAATAGTAATTTCCGTAATCGTCGTTTGCGCGGTGCGTAAGAAAAAAGGTAAACCGTGTATCGGTTGCGACTGCTGCGACGGTTGTTGCGATCGTTGTCGCGGTCGCGATAAATCCGCTCCGAAAGACGAATAGAAGGAAGGCAAGCATTGGCGTAAAGCGAGAAAACGCATACGGATAGTCCGTTTTTCCGCTCCGAAAAAGAATTGCTTTTACGCTAAATATTTTTCGTTGGTCACGCGTAAACGGTTGACTTAAAGTACATAAAACGCTAAAATAATAGCGATAATTTACGGAGTTACTCTTATGACGGACGAAAAAAGATTGGAAAGCGATTCTATCGGAACTTTGGAGCTCCCCGGCGACGCGTATTACGGCGTTCAGACTCTTCGCGGGTACCGCAACTTTCATATAACGGGAACAAAGCTCAATCGCATATTCATTATGAATATAGTAAAGATAAAGAAGGCGGCGGCGATAGTCAACGAAAAAGCGGGACTGCTTGATAGTAAGACTAAAGACGCGATAGTTTCCGCTTGCGACGAAGCCATTGCCGGAAAGCTTGATTCGGGCTTTATAACCGACGCCATTCAGGGCGGAGCGGGCACTTCCGCCAATATGAACGTCAACGAGGTGATCGCAAACCGCGCCACCGAATTGCTGGGCGGAAAAAAGGGCGAATATCTGTGCCACCCCAACGATCACGTCAACTGCTCGCAGTCTACCAACGACGTAATTCCCACCGCCGGCAAACTGACGGTTATCGAAATGTGCGAGGCGCTTCAGAAGAACGTAAACGAGCTCGTTTCCGCTCTCGACGACAAGGCTAAGGAATTCGACGGCATAATCAAGATGGGCAGAACTCAGCTTGAGGACGCCGTGCCCATTCGCTTGGGACAGGAATTCGCCGCCTACGCTTCCTGCATACGCCGTTGCGCGCGTCTTATCGAAAAGGCGGAAGCCGAAATGTATTCGCTAAACCTTGGCGGAACGGCAATCGGAACGGCGATAAACGTCAAACGTTCGTATCTGAACAACATAGTGCCGGAGCTGTCCGAAATTACGGGCTACAAGCTGGTGCAGGCGGATAATCTCATCGACGCCACGCAAAACCTGGACGGATTCGTGTTCGTTTCGGGAGCGCTTAAAACGCTTGCCGTTTCTCTTTCGAAGATGTGCAACGATCTGCGCCTGCTCTCCAGCGGACCGAAAACCGGTCTCGAGGAAATAATACTGCCGGCAATGCAGAACGGCTCGTCTATTATGCCGGGCAAGGTCAATCCCGTCATTCCCGAGGTGGTAACACAGGTGGCGTTCGCCGTAATAGGCAACGACACGACAATAACGCTCGCCGCCGAAGCAGGACAGCTGGAGCTCAACGCGTTCGAGCCCGTGGTGTTCTACAAACTGTTCGAGTCGCTTACCTGTATGACCAACGCCGTTAAAACGCTTACGGATAACTGCATTAAGGGCATTAAGTCCAACCGCAAGCGCTGTGAAGAACTGCTGTATGAAAGCGTTGGAACGGTCACCGCTCTGTCTCCCTATCTCGGCTATAAAAAATCGGCGGATCTTGCAAAAGAGGCGCTTAAAAAGAACAAAAAGATCAAGGACCTCGTGCGCGAGCAAAAGCTTTTGCCCGACGAAATACTTGACGAACTGCTCGATCCGTTCAATATGACCGGTCCGAGCGAAAAATAAATAGTCGATACCGAAATAAAACGATAATGATCGTAATCGGTCGTTCGGTTGCCTGCAGAAGCCGAGCGCCCGATTTTTTATTTTTTTCGCTTTAAGAAGAGCTTTTACGGGAATTTTCCGTAAAGTCGCAAAGGGGCGAAATCCGATGAGAAAATCTTATTCTACTATAATGTAATCTTATTCTACTGCAAAAACTAAGCGTTTGGTGCGGCAAACTAAGCGCATAACGAG
>JBJFAC010000166.1:0-3652 GCA_051887715.1 Candidatus Neoclostridium sp. | reverse complement strand
CTTCGACGCCCACGGTTACGTGCGACTGCGTCTGATTTTCATAAGCAAACAGATCGTAGTCGGACAGACAGGTGTGCACGGAAAGCGCGGGCGGCTTTTTCACCATACAAGAATTATCCTTATTTTTAACCACGATATCGCCCTCGAGATTTACCGCTATTTCGAGAAAATTCGGTTTTTTATGGAACGAGTTTTTATAATTATTTACCGTAACGGCGCAACAAAACAAGAATTTCGGCACCGAATTCAACGTTATCTTATAATATTTCATAATTTGTCAACCTACGCTTTCTGAAATGTATTACGGAAGTATTATATCATTTCAGATCAGAATTGTCCATAATTATTTGACCGATACATTGACCGAAAAGCGAATTTGTGCTATTCTTAAAACAAAAACGGAGGAAAAACAATGAACTATTCGAAGCTGCGTCCTTTTCCGCTCGGAAGCGTGACGGTGCGGGGCTTTCTGCGCGAGCAGCTTATGCGCAACAAAGAGGGAATGGGCGGACATCTGGACGAGCTCGAGCCGGAAATGATCGCTCTGCCGTTCGTGGACAGAAAATACGCAGCGCGCTGGGGCGACGGCGATCAGGCGGGCTGGGGCGCGGAAATTTCCGGCAACTACTGGAGCGGCATTATCGAGCTGGCGTTCTCTCTCGGCGATCGCGAGCTTATCGAAAAGGCAACGAAATGGGTAAACGCCGCGCTTAAAAATCAACGCGAGGACGGATACCTGGGCACTTACACGCAGGAAGGCGACGACGTTTTCGACGATTACAACGCCTGGGGAACGGCTTGCGGTATGCGCGGACTTATCGCCTTTTACGAAGCGACGGGACGGCAGGACGTTTTGCAGGCGGTTCACCGCTGTATGCTGTGGTTTTGCAACAATTGGTCGGGCGATAAAAAAACGAGCTACGCCGGCGCGTACATAATCGAGCCGATGATTTTCGTATACACTATACGGGCGACGAACGACTGGTTAAGTTTGCCGAGGAATATTCCGACTTTTTGTGTAAGCACGATATTTTCAACGTTTCGTACAAGTCCTTTCTGGAAAAAGGTCTGATTTTCAACAGCGAGCACACCGCCGGAATGGGCACGCACTCGCGGCTTCCGGCTCTGCTGTTTACGGCGACGGGCAAAAAGCAGCTCCTTAAAGCCTCTATCCGTATTCTGGACGAGGTGCACGCAAAAGCCACGCATATAACCGGCTCGCCCGTGTCGGTGAACGAATATCTCGCTCCCGTCACGTCCACGGCGGAAACCGAATACTGCTCGTACGCTTTTTATAACGCCACAAACTACTATATGAGCTTTATCACGGGAAATTCCGGGTACGGCGACCGTATCGAAGAGGCGTTCTACAACGGAGCGCAGGGCGCGAGAAAAAAAGACGAAAAAGCCATCGCCTACCTTTCCGCTCCCAACCAGATATACGCCACGAAGGATTCGTCTTCGGCTTTTCGGGATATGCAGGCGTACGCTCCGTGCTATCCCGTCTCGTGCTGTCCCGTAAATTCGGTGGCGCTGCTTGGCGGCTTCGTCCGCTCTATGTTTCTGTCGGGCGGCAAAGGCGACGTCTACGCCAACGTATACGGACCGTGCGCTCTCGCCTTTGACGGAGTGGAAATCGAGGAAATAACCGAGTATCCTTTCCGCGAAAACGTGCTCTTTCGCGTGCTGAAAGCGGATAATCTGACGCTGCACCTGCGTATCCCGAAGTGGAGCCGCGGGTTTACCGTGCTTAAAAACGGCGCTCCCGCAGAAACAAAAAAGGAACGCGGCGGTTTTGCCTCGGTAAGCGGACTGCGAGGCGGCGACAAAATAGAAATAGTTTTCCGGGCAACAACCGAGGTCGTGCGCGTAAAGGACGATTTCGGCAAGCGTCCGATCGCGATACGGCGCGGCGCGCTGGTGTTTTCCCTGCCGATTCCCGAAAAATGGACGGCTTATCCCGGCAATCCCAACACGCCCCTCCCGGACGGCTGGAGCTGGTTTAACGTCGAACCCGATTTCGTCGAGCCCGCTTGCAAGGATTACCACGAAAAGCTGGGCAGGCGCAAGGAAAATACGTGCTGGAACGTCGCTTTGTCCGAGCGTTTGTCTCCGGACGATATTTCCGTCGAATACGTCGATTGCGACGGCTACGCGTGGGAAAAACCGCGCGTAAAGTTGCACGTCAGCGCGTTCAAAGCGCCTTACCTCTGCGCGCCGTACCCTGCCCGCACCTTCGAGCCGTTCGGCAAAAAACAGCTCGTGACCGATAAAATCGGGCTGACGCTCGTCCCCTACGGCTGTACAAACCTGCGAATAACTTATTTTCCGGTCGCAAAAGAGCCCGAAAACGACTGAATTTCTGCCGAAAAAACGGATGATCTTTAATTACGAAAAACACGTCCCGATCGCGCTTTCTGCGCCTTGGGACGTGCTCTTTTCTTTTTTAGCGAATTTTTACTCGGCTTTTTGTTTTTTAGCGCGGATTTTTCTTCGGAGCGCTATTTTATTGCGTAAATTCTTGCGGCGTTTTCGCCCGTTATGCGCACGGCTTCCTCCGCGGATACGCCCAGAATTTCAGCCAGCCTTTGCGCCACAAACAGGACGTTTGCGGGCTTGTTGCGTTCGCCTCTGTGCGGTTCGGGCGTCATATAGGGACAATCGGTTTCTATCAGCAGGCGCTCGATCGGCAGAGCGCGCACTATTCCCTCGTATTTTTTGGCGTTTTTAAAGGTGATCACGCCGCTGAACGAAAAGTAAAAATCGTATTTTCCGCTCAACTCCAGCGCCACCTCTTTCGAGCCCGAATAGCAGTGCATAACGCCGCCGCACTTAAACTTGTCCGCGTTTCGGGCGAAAATATCCAGCATATCCTCGTATGCGTCGCGAATGTGGAACATCGGCGGAAGAGCAAGCCGATCGGCAAGCGCAAGCTGTGCCGTCAGCCATTTTTTCTGCACGTCTCTGTCCGTGCCGTCGTAGTGATAGTCCAGCCCTATTTCGCCGATAGCCACCACCTTGTTGCGTTTATCCGAGGCGAGCTTATAAAGCTTTTCGCACGGATCGAAGGTCAGCTTCTGACTGTCCGACGGGTGAACGCCGACCGCGCAGTACACGTTTTCGTTCTCACGCGCGAGCAAAACGTTTCTTTCCGACGAGTCTAAATCGTAGCTTGCGGCGACTATTCTGTCGGGCAAGCCGCGCAAAAGATCGGAAAGCGCCTCTTTTTCGTCCGCGTCTACGCCGCCTATATGCGCGTGGGTGTCTACTAACATACTTCCGCGCCGCTCTCTATCAGCTTTTCGGGACTTATAAGCGTCAGCTTGTCGCCTTCGCTTGCGCACAAGATCATTCCGCACGACTCGAAGCCGCACATTACGCGCGGTTTCAGGTTGGTGACGACCACTACCTTTTTGCCCACCATTTCTTCGGGCGTGTAGAATTTGGCGATGCCGCTCAGTATCGTGCGCACTTCGTCGCCTATTTTAACGGTATTTTTCAGTAATTTGTTGCTTTTTTCCACTTTTTCGCTTGCAAGCACCTCGCCGACTTTAAGCTGAACCTTGCAAAAATCGTCGATGGTGATATACTCCGATGCGTTTTCGTTTTCCATTTTATTTCTCATCTTTTGGTACACGCTGTTTTCCCTAAA
>JBJFAC010000165.1:0-3707 GCA_051887715.1 Candidatus Neoclostridium sp. | reverse complement strand
TCCGCCGTTTTCGCAATAGAATCTTTAAGCGGTCCGTCGCCGGCAAGAATTAGCTTTATTTTGTCCTTATATTTTGATTTCGCCACGCCTTCTATCAGCACTCTGTGCGATTTTTCGCGCGAATATCTGCCCGTGTAGACTATGCGGATAAGTCCGTCGTCGGGCGCTTCGACTTTTTCCGGACGGAAACGGTCGTTTACGCCGTTGCTGATCACGTAGCCGTTGGTCGCGCCGTACATGCTCTCGTTCAGGTCGCGCAGGTATTGAGTGGGATAGTGCACGGCGTCGCACTCTTTATATGCGGAGTGGAAATGGTCGTAAACTATTTTGTTGGTAAGCTTCGAGTTTTTGAGAAACAAGTGCGACGAGAAATTCTCGGCAAGCACGTGAAAGCCCGTGGACACCGGAATGCCCAGCTCTTTTGCCACTTTTATCGCTTTTTTGCCCAGAGTGAAAGGCAACATAACGTGTACGACGTCCGCTCCCTCTATTGCCGCGCGCACGGTTTTGTCGTCCGCCTTGGCAAGCGACACGCCGTTGCGCTCCACGTAGCCGTTAAACACGCCGAACGAGCGCGTGGGCACTATAAAATATCCCTCCAGATCTTTCTTCGTCTTATCGGGGCACAGCACGCGCACGTCGTGCTTTTTTTGCAGATAGCGTATGAGGTTCATAGCGGCGATGGTCGTGCCGTTGTTTTCCTCTCCCAATACGTCACAAACTATTGTAATTTTCAATATCGTTCTCCTTTACGTACGTATTATAGCCGTAGCTTTTCTCTTTTTCCGTAACGCCTACCATAAAATCGTGCACGGCGTTACGCAGTTCGGTTTTGTTTTTATAATTTTCGGGATAGAACGGATCGGACAGCGTTACCGTTATCAGCGGCTTCAGATTCTTGAATATTTTTCGGCGACGGAAGGTCACAACCGAAGCCACGACGGGCTTGTCCGTCCGCACGGGGTATGCAAACGACGCGTCAGGAAAATCGCGTATGCCGTTGTAATACGGCCAGATGTGCGCCTCGGGGTACACTGTTATTACCTCGCCCCTTCCCACGGAGTTTTTAACCGCCGACAAAAAGTTTTTCATTCCTCCTGCGTCCGACGGAAGCGGCATTCCCCCTGCCATACGGGCAACGGCGCCCACGAAAGGAATGGACACCGCGTCGGCGCTTACCACGACTCGCACCTTGCGGGGAAAGCACGCCAGCGTGGGCAGAAAAGCGTCGCCGTAGCCCAGCGTGTGATTGCCGTACAGAAAAAACCCTGTCTTTCGTTTGCGCAGTTTTTTTATCGCGGCGCGGTTTTTAACGCGCGTTCCGTGCAAAAGCTTCATCATAAGAAAGGCGACGGGCGTGGCGATCAGCCTGTACACTATAAAAGCGCCTGCTTTCCAAAAAACGTTCGCTCCGTCGTATTTATAGTCCGACGTGATCTTCTTCGGTTTGATCTTTCCGTTCGACGCCGCAAAATCGTCGTTTCTTTCGTCTTTATATATAAACGTCTTGCGTCCCAAAAATATTATCTCCTTTATACCTCGCTTTATATTGTAGCACAAGAAAATAAACTTCCGCTAAACAAACGCGATCGTTTTGCCGCGTTTTACCGACTTACTGCAAATCGGACAAGCGAAAAAGCCCTTTCGAGCCGCTTGAGCCGCAAAAATAAAAAGGAGCAAGCCGCCTTTAATAATCGACTTACTCCGTTCGAGCCGTAAAATTATCCAAAACCTATTTTTTCGGGGGCTTAACTCCGCCGGTCGTTTCGATCGCGTACGGCGAGCAAAACGAGAGCGCCTCGTCCAGTTCGGCGCGGTCGTCGATCAGCCACACGCAAAGCTTTGCGTATTTACTTACGAGCGCGGCGTTTTTCTCGTTTAAAAACTCTTTTTTCCACCACGAGGTCTGCGGTCTGTCCATCGGGATCCAGATTTCCACGTCGTTACCGAGCGCGGCGGTAATTTCCTTCAGCTCGTCCTCGTCGGTCACTCCGTCAAAGCCGATCGTGCACTTCGGAAAGCGCTTTTTGATCTCCTTAGCCAGCGAAAGCGACGGACAATTAAAGGTGATATTGTCCGCTCCGTACGAAAACAAAGAGAAAAACCGCTCGCGTTCCTCGTCGGAAAAGCGCATAAATCTGTTGTCCACCTTAACGCGCATTCCCTCCGCCGAGGCGTAGGCGAGCACTTCGGCCAGAGTGGGCAGCTTTTCGCCCTTGAATCCGGGAGCAAACCAGCCGCCGTATTCGTACTTCGAGGCGTCGGCAAACGTAATTGCGTGTGTGTTCGTCTCGTAAAGCGGCGGCTTATCGCCTGTATCCCTCGCGGTACGGTTTATCGTGTCGTCGTGCATAAGTACGAAAACTCCGTCCTTCGTGACTGCGGGATCTATTTCTATAATATCGTACCCCTGCTCTTTTGCGGCGCGAACGGACGCCATCGTGTTTTCCGGATATTCCTTTTGCACTCCTCTGTGCGCTTGATATAACATTGTCTTTCTCCTGTTTTCGTCTCTTTGACGCGCTCTTAAAAACGCTGTGTTTTCCTCGAAATAACGCAACGGATAGTTTTTTTACGATGCGTTTTTATTTTTTCTTTTCAGACGCCTTCACCGCCGATTAAGCGATTTGCAAGCCGCCGCAAGCGTATAGTCGGGTTTTACAAAAACTTCACCCGTCGGGACAAATCCGTTTTTAAGCCAAAAGCCGCGCGCCTGCGGATTCTCTTTAACATAGGCCAGCCGAACAAGCCGAAAATCTTCCCTTTTCAAAAAATCGCACAATTCCGAAATTATCGCGCTGCCCGTTCCCTTTCTCTGAACACGCACGTCCGTCATAAAAAAGCCTATGAACGCCGTCTGTTCGTCCGGATATCCGGCGATAACGTCGGCGACGGCGATAAGTCCGCTCTCGTCGAAAAATCCGACGTAATATTTATCGCACGCGCTTTTGCCGGGCGGCAACGCTCGCATATCTTCTTCTACGTCGCTCTTTTTTACAAACGGCGGATGATATTCATAGTAAAGAGCATTCTTTTCGCACAGAGCAAACACCTCGTCCGTGTCCGCGCTCGTAAGCTTTCTCACTCTATACGTTTTTGACATTTCGCTAACGTTCATAATCTGTCTTTTTATAACGATTTATCATCGCTTCCCGTTTTTCGCATAAACGTTCGGCGTTGACCGCGCAAAGCGGTTTTCTTTCTCCGTTATTCCGGTATGCCTAAAACGGGGACTCCGTTCTCCCACTTTATGGGCTGAACGAACGTGTCGGCAGAGCCCCAGCCGTACTTTTCGTCCTCGCGGAAAGCGTGGTACGCCATATACGTCACGCCGTCCTTTTCAAAGAACGAGCAGTGCCCCGGTCCTTTGATTTCGGGCGTGCGGGAAAACTGACAGCAAGGCTCCTTTTTCCAATTGTCGGCGCAGAGAATATCTCCGCCCGAAAAATTCAGTCTGCCCAGACAGTAGTCGTTGCACCAACTGCCCGAAGCCGAATAAATAAGGTAAAGCTTGCCGTATCCGCTCAGAAACACCGGTCCTTCGTTGATATACGGGCTTCCTATCGTGCCGTTCGCGCCATGCAGCTCCCAATCGAGCTTGGGCGTCGAGATAAGCACGCGCTCCGTGTTTATCGTGAAGGGATCGCTCATGCCGGCGATATAAATGTTCTGCATGGTATTGATGTCGCCTTCCCAGCCCGACCAGG
>JBJFAC010000164.1:0-3711 GCA_051887715.1 Candidatus Neoclostridium sp. | reverse complement strand
AAATACTCGCCGCCGATAAACGCGTGATAAACGCGCTTGCGATGTTGCGCACGTTTGAAGTGAACAAGCTGTTCGTCAGCGCAAACAGAACGCTTACTCAGCATTACGCCTGGATAAACGGCTACGCGGTGGCGGTAATGCGCGACGGCGAAAAAATGGTGCAAGCCAGAGAAACCGCAAATTCGCATCTTATACGCGACGTCATAGCGCAGCTGCCGCAAAAAACGGACAAGCTCGTAAAAAAAGCCGAGCGTCTGCTGTCCGCAAAGCCCGTCGAGCCCGGCGTGTACGACGTAATAACCGATCCGTCCATAACCGGGCTTATCGCGCACGAAGCGTTCGGTCACGGCGTGGAAATGGATCAGTTCGTAAAAGACCGCGCGCTCGCACGCCGTTACGTAGGAAAGAGCGTGGCGTCTCCGATATGCAATATGCGCGACGGAGCGGCTTCGTGTCTGTCGGTGGCAAGTTATTTCTTCGACGACGACGGCGTGCTTGCGGGAGATACGCAGATAATCAAAAACGGAATTCTGGTCGGCGGACTGTGCGATCAGAGCAGCGCGGCTCAGCTGCATTGCGCTCCCACGGGCAACGGACGGCGCGAGAGCCACACTCACAAGGCGTATTCGCGCATGACCAATACGTTTTTCGAGCGCGGAAACGACAAGTTGGAGGATATGATAGCCTCGGTCAAGCACGGCTATATGCTTTTTGAAACCAACAACGGAATGGAGGATCCAAAAAACTGGGCGATTCAGTGCACTGCCGAATACGGAATAGAAATAGTGGACGGCGTTTTGACCGACAATTACGTTTCACCTGTGGTTATGAGCGGCTACGTACCGGATCTGTTAAAATCGATTACGATGATTTCCGACGGAATGGAAGTGGAAGGCTCGGGCATGTGCGGAAAGGGCTACAAGGAATGGGTGCGCGTATCCGACGGCGGTCCTGCGCTTAAAGCGAGAGTTAAATTGGGTTAAAGGAGAGAGAAATGCAAATCGAAGTGATAAAAAAAGCGTTGTCCGACTGTGAAAAGATCAGCGGATGGAAGATAGCGCGCTCGGAAAAGACGACCAATCAACTGTTCGGCGTGCACGAAAAAATCGAAACCGCGCGAGTGGCGAAGTCGGAAAACACGTCCGTAACCGTATACGTCGATCACGACGGAAAAACGGGCAGCAGTACGTTTTCTCTGTACGCTTCGGACGACGAAAACGACCTGAAAGCAAAAACGGAAAAAGCGGCGGCGCGAGCGCTGCTCATTTTCGACGAGCAGTACGTTCTGCCCGAAAAAGGACTGCTTAAAGCCGGAAACGCGTCGATTGAGGACGGCTTTGCGCAAGCCGAAAAAGCCTATTTCGCCGTTATGAAAGCGGTGGACAGAATGCGCGGCGAGGGTTGCGCGGTCAACGCGGCGGAAATTTTCGTCAATCGCAAGCGCGTTCGCATCGTGAACTCTAACGGGTTGGACAAGGAAAGCGCGGGCGGCGAAATAATGATAGAATGCATACCCACCTGCAACGGAGAGGAGCAGTCGGTAGAGCTTTATCGTGCGCTCCACTACGAAAACGTCGACGAAAAACTCATCGAAAACGACGTATACGCCGCTCTTTGCGACGTAAAAGCAAGGCTTAACGCGCAAAAACCGCTTAAAATCGAGGCGTGCCCGGTAATTTTCCGCGCGCAGGAGATCAAAGAATTGTTCGAGAACGTGCTCGGCGACGCCGATTACTCCACCGTGTATTCTCACGGGAATCTCTATTCGGTGGGCGACGATATAAGAAAACAAGCCTCTGCGGGAGATATAACCGTCACGCTTAAAGGCGAGATTGCAGGTTGCACGGAAAGCCGCAAATTCGACGGCGACGGCACGGAGTACAAGGACGTAACGGTGATAAAAAGCGGCGTCGTAGCGGCTAATTACGGCAGTCACAGATTCGCCGGCTATCTCGGCAAACAGCCAACGGGCGCCAATCCCTGTATGGAAATTGCCGCCGGCAAGCAAAGCAAGGAAAGCATACTGTCCGGCGACAGGCTGGAAATAGCCTCTATGTCGGGCTTGCAGGTCGATCTGTACAACGATTATATAGGAGGCGAAGTGCGCCTTGCGTACCTGACCGTGGACGGAAAAACTCAGCCGGTCACGGGCATAAGCATCAGCGGCAGCTTGTCGGCCGTGCTGGGCACAGTCGAGTTCTCGTCGGACAGAGTGGCAAGAGAAAACTACTACGGACCGGAATACGCGAAAGCAGGCAAGCTCACCGTGTATTGATTTTCGGACGGAGGACGCAATGAAAAAACGACTAACGGGATTGTTTGCCATACTGATAGGTGTGGCAAGCGCGTGCGTTGCCGTAATAGCGCCGCAGTTCGACGCGGTCATCAAAACGGTATTATGGATAATAGCGGCGGTTTTCGTCGTTGCCGGAGCGGTTATGCTCAAAAGGGAGAGCGAACGCAGCGACGGCGAAATATCCGATAAGGAACGCCCCTTGCCCTCCAGATACGCCAAAAAAGAATGTATTATGACGCCACCCGAACGCGCGTTTATGAATATTCTGGAAGCGCTGTTCGGAGCAAGATACCGCATTCTGCCGCAGATCGCGCTCGTTTCGCTCGTGGATAAACTGAATTATACGTCGTACAGAAACGAGCTTTTCCGCGTGGTCGATTTCGTTATTGCCTCGCCCGATTTTACGCCGCTCGTCGTTATCGAGCTGAACGACCGCAGCCATTTGCGCGCGGACAGGCGAGAGCGCGACGCAAAAGTGGCTGAAATTTTGCAAAAAGCCGAGCTTCCTTTGGTCGTCGTAACGCCCGATTACGCTTCGGACGCGGCGTATATCAAACGCGCGGTGGGAAAATATCTGCGCTGAAATGAATAAAATTCCGCAAAAGAATGGTTTTGTGCATAAAAATGAAATTTATTCAAAAAAATTTGAATAAATATACATAAAACGCTTGACATATGCGTTTTAAAGGCGTATAATGTGTCTTGTTCGTCGGAAAGGAAAGAAAAAATCAGAAACAAGTGAAAATAAGCGACGAAAAAGGAGAACAAACGTTATGAAAAAATTTATTACTTTTATGCTCACCGCAGTACTTGCGATTACGATGTGTATGTCTTTCGGGGCTTGCAGCCCGAGTAATACCGGCAGCAATAAGGTCAAAATGATTGACGTAAAACTGTCTGCCGAGCAATACGGAATAGCCGTTGCAAAGACAAATGCCGGCTTGCTCGAATCGGTAAACGAATTACTGGAAGAAAAGGCGGAGGAAATTTCCGCGCTTATTAAAACCTACGAAGGCAAGGATTACGACGAGGAAGACGCGGCAACCGACGGAACTTACGTCGAAGGCGTAGTCGCTTACGAAAACGGAATGTCTGCCGACGAATATCTCGTTCTTGCAACCGACTATCCGTTCGCACCGTTTGAATATATGGTCGGCACCAACTTCGGAGGAATCGACATTGCAATCGGCAAGATGATTGCGGACAAGCTGGGCAAAAAGCTTGCGGTCAAGTACATAAGCTTCGATCTTATATGCACGGCAGTCAACGGCGGCGACGCGGATATCGGACTTGCCGGACTTACCATCACCGAAGCCAGAAAACAAACCGTAAACTTCTCCGCTCCTTATTACACCGAAGCATATCAGGTGCTCGTGGTAATGGAGGACGATACCACTTTCGATAATTGCAAAACC
>JBJFAC010000163.1:0-3714 GCA_051887715.1 Candidatus Neoclostridium sp. | reverse complement strand
GAAAAAACCCGAGTTGCTTGCTCCGGGCGGAAGCCTTGAAAAACTGAAAATTGCGATAATGTACGGCGCGGACGCCGTTTATATAGGCGGTGAAGCGTATTCGCTGCGTACGGCGGCGGAAAATTTTTCGTACACCTCCAATGCCTTTTCTTCCGTAAAGTCACCCACGTTTATACCGTCGCAACTGCGCAGTTCTACGGCGTAAACGCCGTTCGCGACGAGGTTTTCTATCTGAGTTTCGGTTTTAGAGCCGCTTTCGTCGGCAAAAGCGCAAAGCGTTATTTTCGGCATACGGGATACCCCATTTTCGCAAGATTGTTACGACTTTTTATAAGACAGTCGAACGGATCGCCGTAGTCCTGAGCGTCGTCCTGCTCGACGAGCGCGTATTTTGCCCCTGCTTTTTCAAACGCGGGCAGTATTTTTTTCCAATTGAGATTGCCGTCGCCCACGGGAGCGAACTTAGCCTCCCATTTCTGATTGACGGCGTAGTCCTTAAGGTGCACGCACTCCAGCCTGCCGGCGAGCTTTTCAATAGTTTCAAGGACGTCCGCTCCTCCGCGCTGAACCCAGTGCGTGTCGAGGGTGATATTCATTCCCGGTACGTTTTCGGCAAGGTATTCGAAAACGGTTTTGCCGCAGGGCAGACGGAAAAACTCTATGCTGTGGTTGTGATAATAGAATTTACAACCGGCGGCGGTCACCTTTTCTGTGATTAGATTCAGCTGATCCGCAAGCTCTTTCAGTTTTTCCTCGTCCACGAGTTTTTCGGTGGGTACGCCGCCTATTCCTATGTTACGGCAACCGATGGCAATGTGTTTTTTGATTTCGTTTTCGGTTTCGTTAAGCAGTCGGTCGAACGATATGTGAGTGAGTACGACGGGCAGCTCGTATTTGTCGATCACGCTTTTAAGATATACGGGATCGAAATTGCATCCGTCCGGCGCGCCCGAATACTGCACGCAGTCGTAGCCTGCCTCTTTGGAGCGACGGAAAGCCTCGTCAATTCCCTCGTCGGTTTCAAGATACTTTCTCGCCGAAAATAATTGCGCTCCGATAAGCATTTTTTTGCCTCCTTATTATGCTTTTTTCCGTATTATACAACGACGGCGTGTATTTTTCAATAGCAATTTACTCTTATTTTAAAAAAACATTGCATTTTGCGCAATTATGTGGTATAATATGCCCGTGATAAAGAAAGAATTAAAAACCGTAAATATGCCCTGTCTGTCAATGGATCGCGTTAAAATGTCGGACCTCTCGCCCGAACATTTTTCCAAGCATTGCCACGACTGGTACGAGTATATATTTTTCGTGCAAGCCGACTGCGAATACGTCGTGGAGGGCAAGGTGTACCGCGTCCGTTCGGGTGACGCAATTTTAATTCCGCCGGGCAAATATCACTTTCTGCGCCCGTGCAATATGAAAAAATACGAGCGCGCGATCTTCAGCTTTACGCCCGAACTTTTCCCCGATCCGACTTTTATCGACGAGGTGGTCGGGATGGGGCAGTTTTTCCCGTCAAGCGATTACGCCGAAAGCAACAGAATTGCCGGGAACTTCCTTTCCGAATGCCAGCAGATGTCACCGCGCCATTCCGCTTTATTCGCCGCCGCCGCGCTTACAGAGATTTTTTTGTTCCTTATTTCCGCGCCGCACGCCGAAAAAGCCGCGGAGGGCGACGATTTATGCTCGAAAGCGGTCAATTATATCGCCGAGCATTTAAGCGAAATACGCTCTACCGACGACATCGCGAAGGGGATTTACTCCTCCCGTTCCGCGCTTCAGCATTCCTTCCGCAAGAATATGGACATTCCCGTAATGCAGTACGTGCGCATCAAACGACTGTTTGCGGTAAGGCAGTACCTGTCAAGCGGCTTAACGCTTGCCGCCGCGTCCGAAAAAGCCGGCTACGACGATTACACCACTTTTTACCGGGCGTACAAAGCGCATTTCGGCTATCCGCCCACGAAAGAGAAAAAAACAGTCAAGAGGTAACGATATGAATAAATTCGAGAAAATTTCACAAAAAAGATTTACGCTGGATCTATGCGGAAAATGCGACTACGAGGATATTAAGCTGCCCGCAAGAGCGACCAGAACCAGCGCCGGATACGACTTTTTTGCGCCCTTCGCCTTTACGTTGGAGCCCGGCAGGTCGGTTAAAATACCCACGGGCATACGCGTTCTTTTAGACGACGACAAGGTTCTTTTGATCGCGCCGCGCAGCGGCTTGGGCTTTAAGTACCGTCTGCAGTTGGACAACACCGTGGGCGTTATCGACGCCGACTATTCCGGCTCGGACAACGAAGGGCATATTTTTATTAAAATAACCAACGATTCGAGAGAAGAAAAAACGCTGTCGGTGGCAAAGGGCGAGGCTTTCGCTCAGGGCATAATTCTGCAATACTTCAAAACGGACGACGACAACGCTTGCTCCGTCCGTAACGGAGGCTTTGGCAGTACGAATAAAAATTAGCGTTTTACAGCAAAAACGGTTGACCGAAACGAAAAGTCAACCGTTTTTTGTTTTAGACGTTTTTCAAAAGCGATTCGCGCCGCTTGCCACGGAGAACCGCCGTGGAAAAATCAGAACAAGCCGCTGATTTTGCCGTTTTCGTCCACGTCGATATTTTCCGCCGCCGGAACCTTGGGCAGTCCGGGCATAGTCATAATGTCGCCGGTAAGCGCGACGATAAAGCCCGCTCCTGCCGACACCTTGACGTTTTTGATGTTTACCGTGAAGTTTTCGGGAGCGCAGATAAGCGTGGGATCGTCGGAAAAACTGTACTGCGTTTTGGCGACGCACACGGGCAGACTGCCGTAGCCCTGCTTTTCAAGCGCGGCTATCTGCTTTTCGGCGGCTTTGCTTACGTTTATGCCGTTGCCGCGGTAAATTCTCTTTACCAGCGTTTCTATTCTTTGCGCTATTCCGCCTTCCAGGTCGTAGGCGAACCGGAAATCGTTTTGGCGTTCGCACAGACGCACAACCTCTTCAGCGAGCTCCACGCCGCCTGCTCCGCCGTCCGCCCAAACCGTGGACAAGCGTACGTTAACGCCCTTTTGCCTGCACTTTTCGATGACCAAAGCAATTTCCGCGTCGGTATCGGTGGGGAAACGGTTTATCGCTACCACGCAGGGCAAGCGGTACACGTTCGTGATATTGTCGAGGTGGCGCATAAGATTGGGCAAGCCCTTTTCGAGCGCGGTGAGATTTTCCTCCCCCAGCTCGCTTTTTGCCGCTCCGCCGTGCATTTTCAGCGCGCGCACGGTTGCGACCAGCACGACGGCAGACGGTTTAATACCTGCCGCGCGGCATTTAATATCCAGGAATTTTTCCGCTCCGAGATCGGCGCCGAAGCCCGCCTCCGTTATTGCGTAGTCGCCGGCTTTGAGCGCCATTCGCGTGGCAATCACCGAGTTACAGCCGTGAGCGATATTTGCAAACGGTCCTCCGTGCACGAACGCAGGCGTTCCGCCCAGAGTTTGCACTAAGTTGGGCTTTATCGCGTCTTTAAGCAGCGCCGCCATTGCTCCCACCGCTTTAAGATCTGCGGCGGTAACGGGCTTGTCGTCGTAGGTATAGCCGACGACTATTCTGCCAAGGCGCTCTTTTAGGTCGTTTATATCGCGAGCAAGGCAGAAAACCGCCATAATTTCGGAAGCGACGGTAATATCGTAGCCATCCTCTCTCGGAACTCCGTTGGTTTTGCC
>JBJFAC010000162.1:0-3743 GCA_051887715.1 Candidatus Neoclostridium sp. | reverse complement strand
CTATGTGTTCAACGCCGTAACCTGCGGCATACCCTGCCGGTATTTCCAAGCCGTAAACCTGCCGTTCTCCGCGATCGGTTAAAAACGTCGCAAAAAGCACGGCAAAAGCAAGCGCGCAAAGCAACGCGGCAAGCAATCTGCGCTTCGTTCTTTTGCCGCGAGCCGTTTTATATTCTTTTGTGCTTTTGTTTCCGTTCATAGTTCTCCGCTTCGTCTTTTGTTTTTGCGTTTTGCCGCGTTTTCGTCTTTTGTTTCATCGTCAGCCGTTATTTACGCGCTCTTGGTAAATTCCGTTTCGACCAGAGCGTTGACGGTTTCCCATGTCACGCTTCCGTCCCACATGGCGTTTTCCGTTCGGAAAAACACGAAAACGTCCGTGCGGTTGGATTCCGCGTTCCATTCTATCTTTTTGTCGAATCCGTTTTCGCTTACGTCCTGCACGCCGTCGATCGCTACCGAATTGTTTTTGGTCATAAGCGTGAGGCAGTCGGACTTCCAGCGTATCGTGATCTTGCCGTTTTCGGGAGCCGAACCCACCGCCGCGACGCGGTAGGTAAACGCCGCGTAATTATCGGGGCCCGAAACGTCTTCTTCAAACATTCCGCTCACCGAATACGCCTCCGACCAGGTGGGCTTTATGACCGAACCCAGCAAAAAGGACGAAAGCCGTTTGGGCTCGGTGGGTACTGCGACGACCGTAAGTCCCGGCGCGCCCGTCACGTCCTCTCCGTCGTCGTAACAAAAGGTCACGGTAAACGTTTCGGTGGAGCACTTGCCTCCTTCGAGCTTTCTGCCCGTAACGACGGGAGCGGCGTGCTCGGAAGAAGAAATCTGCACTTCCTTTTTCACTCCGCCGTCGGAATACGACAGCGTGTACGCTTTTCCGTCGGGCAAAGCGCCGTCCACCCAGGCGTACACGTCGAAGTACGCGTCGAACGCGTTAAAATCGCCCGTCATGGCGTCGTGATTGTAAACGGCGAAGTTTCTCGACCTGCCCGACGAGCCTATGCTCTGCTTGCCGCCTTCGATATCGGTTATCGGGTACAGTATATCCGAGGAAAAGTATTCCTTTTTATTCACGAACACGTCCTTGAATTTGCCCTTGGCATAGTACGCGGCTTGCGCAATGCCCAGCGGAGTCACTGCCGCGATAAGGCAGATGAGAATTATTAAAAGAACAGTCTTTTTTTTGTTTGCCCGCTTTGTCATTCTTTGTCCTCGTCCGTTACTTGCTGGTGCCCCTCGACACTATGTACACTATGTCCGTCTCTTTGATATTATCGGTGCCCGAATGCTCCGCCCACGTTATGTTCAGAACGAAAAAGCGCAGTCTGCTCGTGTCGTTCAGTCGGTCGATAAGCGAATCGGAGCCCAAGGCGACGTCCGAAAACTTCAATTTGTCGTACGACTTGTATATGCCGGAGTTAAGCGAATGTCCGGCGCCCGGCGCGGTTTCGTTTTTCCAGTCGCCGTAAGTCGTCTTGTATGTGTAGCCGTTAAGCACCTCGTTGTCGAACTGCTTGTCGTTCGTCTTGTAGAAATTGTAATAGCAGGTGGTCACCGTTCCGCCGTCGTTGATCTCGCTGCTGCGGTATTCCGCTCCCTCCGCCGCGCTGCCCAAGGTCACCTCGGACACGGGGTAAACGTTGACGTCCATTCCCATATTTTCGGTAAAAACCAAGCCGAGGAAAAACTCCTTGACCGAGCCCAGAAGAGCTGGAGCAACGCAGAATACGGAATTGTATTCCACGCCTATTTTAAGCCCGTCCAGATGAAATGTGGTCATCTCGTTAAGATTGTCGTCCTTAAGATAAATAACGGGCGGCAGACCGATCTCCAGCTCGTCGGTTTTGCTGTAGCGCGGATCTCTTGAAAACCACGCGAAAACGGACTCCGTCAAAAGCAACGAAATCAAAACGACCGTCACGATTGCCGGCGCTATTCTCTTAAACGTATTAAATTGTCCGTCGCTTTTTTCCGTCATTTCACTTCTATCTCGAAACAAATATATTTCACCGTTATTCCGATGAACGTGTCGGCTTCGTTAAACGCGTCCGCGGACTGCTCGCCGCGCGCCGTCATCTTGCTTGCGTTGCTTTCTTCCGAATAATACGCCGCTATCTCGCTTCGCGTGGCTTCGTCTATTATTCCGCGGTCGGACGAAAAAACGTCCTCGTACCGTTCTATCCACACCCAATGCACCGTAACGGCGTAAGGCGCGGGCGCAGGTCCGTCCGGCACGCTTACCGACTCTACCGATTCGGGGGATATCCACCCCGAAAAAACTCCGTCCGTCTTATTTTTGAAAAACAACACGTGCGAGGACAGGTACCAAAGCGCCTGTTGCTTGTTTTCGTCGGAAACGTTATGGTAAAAGCCCTTGTCGCCGCCGTTTTCGGTAAACTCGTTGTTTTTCGGAACTATCGAATAGCTGAAGGAATACGCGGTCTGCGCGGTCTCCGAGCCGTCGTGCACGTAAAAAGTAAACGAGCCGGAAACGCCCGGATATATGTATTTCTTGCCGTCGGGATCGGGCTCCGCATCGTCCACGGCGTCTTCGATAACGTCCATTTCCGCCACGATACGCTCGACCGAAATATCCGCTCCGTCTGCTTTTGCGCGGATCTGCAGGTTGCCCGGAAGCTGTGACTGCGCGCCCATTCCGCCGCCCGAAACGTTCTGAGAGGAGAAAAACCAGCCGAACGTGATCTGTCCGTACGCCAGAACCGATACCGCGAGAAAAACGGCAGCCGCCGCTACAGCCGTTATTCTTTTTATCAGTTTTGTTTTTACAGACTTTTCCATTTCCGTTTCTTTCCGGACTCCTTGTTTTTCTTCCGCTTCGCACGGGCTTTTTTTATTGAATTTTCGGCGGTGCGCCCGACTTTTCGGCAGCGCGTGGGCACACTTTTTCATTATCAGACAATGATCCAATAATAATATATCAATATAACGCCTTTTTGTCAAGCGATTGCCTTTCTTTTCGCCGTTTTTCGCGTTATTTTCATCAAAAACGACTAAAATATAACGCATAATTGATTTTTTCGGTTGTGCGGCGGCACACGGTCGCTTTTCGGGCTTTTTTCGCGTTTTTGTAAAAACTCCGCTCTTTTTCGTTGCCGTTTAACCAAAGCGTTTTATTATACGCTAAAGCGCGGCTTTTTGCCGATTTTACAAAGCGGCTTTTTTCGGTTTTTTACGAGCGGACCGTGACTGTTTTTCGGTTCCGTCGCAAATAAAAAAAAGATTACTCCGATACGATCGAAAGGAATAATCTTTTTCTTTTTTCTATTTACTTTCTTTTTTGCGCTTTCGCCGCTTCGTCGCCGTTATTTACGGTAGCCGCATTTGGGGCACACGCCGTTTTCGCCCAGCGCGATACCGCACAGGGGGCAACGGGCGATCTCGTTTTTGGTCTCGAACTCGCAGGAAGCCGCGTTTACGCCGCTGGTAAACGTGATCTTGGCGATGTTGAGCTTGTCTTTAAGCAGCTCGTACACGATTTTTATCATTCCTTCCACCGTCATCGTTTCTTTGGTTACGACCAGACGGCATTCGGGATACGCGGTTGCAAGCTCGGTTTTGAAAGCCGGTCCCTTCATCTTGTTGGTGGGAGCGCCGTTTCTGATGCCCTGCTTTTCGTACACGTCCAGAATCGCGGGCAAAAGCGGATCGTCCTCGCGAAGAATAAGAGCGTGGTCGAAATTCTTCAAAACCGACCAGGCGGTCTTTTGGATCTCGTT
>JBJFAC010000161.1:0-3760 GCA_051887715.1 Candidatus Neoclostridium sp. | reverse complement strand
TGTAAAACTCGTCGTTGAGCACGCCGCCGGTGAACAGTTTGTTCAGTCCGTACGCAATCTTTTCCTTTGTCTTTTTAAGTCCTTCTTTTATTTTAGCAAAAATACCCATTTATACTCCTGTTATTGCGCCGACTCAGCAACCGATACCGCTTCGCTGAGCTGTACGGACACGATTTTGCTGACGCCTTTTTCCTCCATGGTAACGCCGTAAAGATTGTCGGCAAGCTCCATAGTCGGCTTGCGGTGCGTGATAACGACAAATTGCGTTTCCTCGCTGAATCTGCGCAGATATTTGGCAAATCTGCCTGCGTTTGCGTCGTCGAGAGCGGCTTCTATTTCGTCGAGAATACAGAAAGGCATCGGCTTTAATCTGAGTATCGCAAACAGTATCGCAATAGCCGTAAGCGCCTTTTCTCCGCCCGACAAAAGCGTTATGGACTGCAACTTCTTTTCCGGCGGTTGAGCCACGATCTCTATGCCGGCTTCCAGAAGGTCCTCGCTGTCCTGCAAAATAAGATCGGCAGTGCCGCCGTTGAACAGCTCTTTGAATATCTTGATAAAGTTCGTGCGTATCTGACTGAATTGGTCTTCAAATCTGGAAAGCATTTCGTTGCTTAAATCCTTGATTATCTTAACCATATCCTCTTCGGCTTTGACCAGATCGTCGCGGCGCGCGCTCTCTTCCTCGTAGCTTAGCGAAAGCTCCTTGCTTTGCTCTATCGCGTCGACGTTGATATTTCCCAGCGCGGACATCTGGCGCTTGAGCTTACCTATAAGAGGCAAGCCCTCCGCCGCGTTGTAATCGGGATCTTTGAAAGGCAGGCATGTTTCGTAAGACAGCTGATACTGCTCGAAAATGTTGTTTTGCATCTTTTCGATGTCCTCGTCCACCTTGAGAAGCAACATCTCCTGTCTGGTCCTTTCGTCGCGCAAAGCCTGCAACTCTTCCATAAGCCCCTGACGCTCGCCGTCAAGTTCGGTTACTTTTTGTTGCAGTTCCGCTTTATAACTGTCAAGATTTCCGAGCTTTGCACGAATCTCTTCCACTCTGCCGGCGTCAACCTTGCTTTCGGAAGCGGCAGTTTGCTCTATAGCCTTTGCGATAGCCTCCGCCTGCGCGTCGTTTTCTGCGATTTCAGCCGTGTTTTTCTCTATTTTCGCCCGGCAGTCGCGCATTTCGACGGTCAGTCTCTCTATGGTGGAAACGCACGTTTTAATTTCGCCCGTAACGGCGGCGCGTTCCATTTTTTTAGCGGTAAGCTGTTCGGAAAGCGCGTCGCGATTGCGTTTAAGCGTTTCAAACAGCTGTTGATTTTCCTTGTCGCTGTCCTTCGTGTCCTGCGTTTTGGAAGAAATGAGATTTTCAAGCTTTGCCACGCTGCCCAGATCTTCGTCTATTACGGCAAGTTTTTTCTTCGCTTCCTCAAGATTTTTTTCGGTTTCGCGCAATTCGGCGCTTAATTCGCCTATAGTTTGTTCGCTTTTATTCTTGTTTTCGGTCTTTGCAGCCGACTCCACCTCAAGCGAATGAATGCTTGCGCGCGTCTGATTTATCTGCGCCTCTATTTTGTCGTGCTGTTCTAACTTGACTTTTTTCTCAGCCTCGGCGGCGGCGAGCACCGATTCTATCTTGCCGACCTTCTCGTTAAGCTCCGCAAGCTCGCGTTCGTGGCTGAAAATATTGGCAATGTCGTTTTTCTTGCTTCCGCCGGTGATCGAGCCCTGCGGATTGATAACGTCACCGTCCAGCGTGACTATCTTAAACGCGTATTTGGTCTGTCTTGCAAGCAAAACAGCGGTATCCATATTCTCGACTATTACCGTTCCGCCCAGCAAACCCTTGATCACGCGGTCGAATTTTGCGTCGTAGCGAACCAGCTTATCAGCCGCTCCGTAGCAACCGCTTGTTGAAAGCGCTTTTCCGAACGCCGCATCGATAAAACGCGGCTTTATCGCGTTAAGCGGCAAAAACGTGACTCTGCCGTATTTTTTACGCTTCAGATAATCGATAAGCCACTTTGCGTCCTCTTCGTCGGAAGTAATTATATTCTGCATTGCTCCGCCCAAAGCCGTTTCGATTGCCGTTTCAAACTTCTGGTCCATCGATATGACCTGAGCCACTACGCCCTGTATTCTACCCGAAACGCTTTCGTCGATTTTTGAATCGCGCAGCAGGTTCTTGACGCTGAACGTATATCCCTCAAACGCCGTGCGCATTTCATTCAGTATTCTTTGGCGGGATTTTGCCGAAATACATTTTTCTCCGAGAGCCTCCACCTTATCGGTAAGCGCGGAGATCTCCGACAAAATTCGGTTGTTTTCGGCGATCAGATTTTTCAAATCCTGTCTGTATTGACCGTAAGCCTTTGCGTTTTCCTCCAGCTGAAGCGAAAGCGCGCCGAAGCTTTCGTTCTCGGCGGCAAGCTCCTGCCCGATGAGAACGATATTTGCCTCGTAGGACGCGATATTTTCCGTAAGAGCGACTTTTTCCGCTTCCAGACGGGAAAGATTTGACTTGATTTCGGCAAGCTTATCCATCGCTTCAAGCAAGGATTGCTGATTGAATTGCTGTTCGCTTTCCTTTTCGGTAAGGCGAGCAACCGTCGCCATATAATCGGCTTTTATCTTCTCTTCTTCTTTTTCTTTTTGTTCGGACTGCTCCTCGAACGCGCGTTGCCGCTGCGAAACCGCCTCAGTTTCGTCCGTCAAAGCCTGCTTACGTTGCGCAAGAGCGGCGTTTTCGTCTTTCAGCCTGTCCGACTGTGCCTTGAACGCGGCGATACGCTCCTGCAACACCTTCATATTCCCGGCTTGCTTTTCAAGTCCCACGGTCAGCTCGAGCAGTTCGTTTCTGAGACTTTCAATCGTCTTGTCAACCGAATTCATATTGTACATCGACTGATTGTAATCGCCTATTTTTTGCTCGTATTGCTGAGTTTTAAGCGATAAAGCCTCGTTAACGCCGTCCAGCTTTTCGCTTATTTTCTGCTTAGCCGTAGACGCCGTTTCGTATTGATGCACGTACGTGTTTATCTCGTGGAATTTGAGCTGTTCCCGTAATTCAAGCCATTTTTTTGCGGTTTCCGCCTGCTTACGGAGAGGCTCCAGCATTCTGCCCTTTTCATCCAGCACGAGCGACACTTTTTCAAGATTTTCACGCGTGCGGGCGAGTTTGCGCTCGGCTTCCGTTTTTCTCGCCTTAAACTTGGAAATACCCGCCGCTTCCTCGAATATGGCGCGCCTGTCCTCCGGCTTTGCGGACAGCAGTTCGTCTACTCTGCCCTGACCGATGATGGAATAGCCTTCTCTGCCCATTCCGGCGTCGCGCAAATACTCGGTTATGTCTTTCAGTCGGCACGGCGTGCGGTTAACGGCGTATTCGCTTTCCCCGGAGCGATACAGTTTTCTCGAAATAACCACTTCGTCGTAGTCCAGCGTCGGGAACAATTTTTCCCGATTGTCGAATACGAGAGCGACCTCGCAATACGACATAGATTTTCTTTTCTCGGTTCCGTTGAATATTACGTCCTGCATAGACGAGCCGCGAAGCAACTTTGCCGACTGCTCTCCGAGCACCCAGCGAACCGAATCGGCGACGTTGCTCTTTCCGCAGCCGTTTGGTCCTACTATCGCGGTAATACCGCCCTCGAAGGGAATTTCGTATTTATCCGCAAACGACTTAAAGCCGTACATTTCAATGCGTTTCAGTTTCAATCCAGATTATCCTCTTTTTACTTTTAGTGATATTATAACATTTTCG
>JBJFAC010000160.1:0-3781 GCA_051887715.1 Candidatus Neoclostridium sp. | reverse complement strand
AGCGAGTCATATACAGTAATTGCCTGCGAGCGCCTTCCTCGCCGTATTCGTCCAGTGCCTCGGCAACCGCCTTAGCCGCGCGCTCCAGTTCAGCCTTTGATCCGCTCGTAAGGTCGGCTTCTCCCATCCAATTGACCGCTCCCGTGCGGAATCTCGAATTGACGTACAGGCTCGGACGACCGCCGCGCATAATGGCGCACAGTCTGTCCGCTTTAGTTTTGATGGGATAGTTGATGGTCGTGCTAAGCGGATTATACAGGACGGTGCCGTGATATACCAGTTCCCAAACGGGCAGAAAACGATCGCAAACCGACACTTTTTTTCGCCCGAAGCCGTCTCCGAACGCCACGTACAGTCCGTAATCCAGATATTTATTGGCAAAATCGTAGCAGCCCTCCGAAGAGAAACCTCCAAACAGTTCGCCGGCGTATTCCATCAGTTTGCAGGCGCAATCTATGCTCTCGGGAAGCATACAGGGATGCTTGGGGGAATAGCACAGATCGGGCAGTCTTATCGAAGTCACGTCGATAAAATGCAAACCGTTCAAGCCCAATGCGGAAAGCCTGGGAAGTTCTCTTTTTGCTATTTCAAGTTGGCGCTTGGGGCAAACGTGATACGCAACGCCGCCGCTGTAATCGCCTATCTGCAGGTACGGTCCCTCTTTGCGCTCGCAAATATCGTTCCAATCGAAGCAGTCCGCAACCTCAACCGCGTCTATGCTGTTAGTATGGACGGAAATACGGTAGCCCAGCTTTTTTACGTAATCAACCGTTTTTGCAAGCTCCGCGTCGCCGCCCAGTCGTTCGTCGGCGGGGAAAAGCTGGGGAAATCTTCCGTCGTGTCCGCCTGCGTTCCAGCCTACCAGCTGTATCTCCGCGCCCTCAACTCCTTGCTTTTTCAGCTCGTCCGCAAATTCCCTGACTTGCCCGAAGGTGCAAGCCACGTGCATTTCCGGCTCGTTTTCCGCGTTCTGATGCTTGACGGGCGACGGGCTGGGCTTCCACCCCATACGTATCCTTACAAGCGGATATTTGCGCGCGTATTCCACGCACTCGCGCTTGCATTTTTCCGCAAGAGAGATTATCTCTCCTCTTTCCAACCGTATATTGCGCTCCGCCGCCGCCATATCGTTGTAATCGGCGTCGGCAGAAAGGAAAACCACCTCTGCTTTAACGTCGCTGTGCGGAACGTCCTCTCTCTCCGATCCGAGCTCGGATTGTCCGTAGGTCATAAGTCCCGACTCCCCGAAATTCGCCACGGCGCATATCGAATATCTTCCGTTCCGAACCTTGATCTCGAACGTGTAGCAGTAAACTCGCTCCAGACGGACGATACAGCAAAGCCCTTCTTTTTTTATGCCGTAAAACGACATTATCGCACCGCCTTGATCGTGCGTAACGTCCGCACTCTTACGGAAATCGACCATAAGGTCGCCGCTGTTGTTGCTGTTACGCGGCACGATATAATAGCCGTCCGTTCCGGCTTCCGCAAACGAAAACGACTCGAAAAGATACAGTTTTTTCGCCGCGGAAAACGTTTCTTTTTTTAATATCAACGAAAGACCGTGCTTCGTTTGGTTGCAGGTAAACGGGTAACGGTTCCCGCGCTCATCCACCGCTTCAAAAGTATAATTCATTGATTTTTGCCTCCTCATTGCCGTAAATCGCTTTGATTATAGCATAGTTATGTGATATAATACAATAGACAAATTCAATTCGTATGTAAGGAATTTAAATATTATGATACCGTTATCGGAAAGCAATCCGTTCTTGCGCGCGGCAGAAATTCAACCCGCGATACTCGAAGGAAATTCGCCGCGTATGGCGTACGATTACAGGCTGTTCTATATTCTGAAAGGCAACGGCGAAATTTTTCTCTCAGGGCAGACCGTGCCGCTTGAGCAGGACGCTCTCGTCTGCTTTCCGCCGCAAACCGAGTACTTTTTTCGCGGCAGGCTGACCGTCGTGGTGCTTAACTTCGATATGACGCGCAGTCAGTGCAGTCGCACGAAGCCGCTCATGCCGCCGCAGAGCAAATTTTTCCGATCCGAGCTGATGTTCGACGCGACGGTTGCGGAAGGCTTTGATAAGGAAATAATTCTGCAAAACGCCTTTTTCCTGCGCGGAATTCTATGCGATATAGTCCGCGAGTTCAGTCTCCGGGAAGACTTCGGTGACGTGATCTGCTCCGCCTCTCTGAAGCAGGCGCTTGCACTGATCCGCAAGAACGTATGCGCCGTTCGCAATCGGAATACCGAGCTTGTCGAAAAACTTAAGTTCTACGTCAAAACCAACGCCGCCGCAATTAAAAGCAACGGCGATCTGGGCGAAACGTTCGGCTATCACCCCGTATATCTCGCAAGCGTTTTTAAGTCCGAGACCGGTAAAAGCCTCCATCGCTCGATTCTGGAGCAAAAAATCGCGCTCGCCTGCAAATATCTGCAACAAACGGAGCACAGCATCGAACAGATCGCCGAGGATTCCGGCTTTTCGTCCAGAAACCATTTCTGCACGATTTTTTCGCAGATAATAGGGCTGTCGCCCTCCGCCTGGCGCAAAAAATTCGTTAATAACGCCGCCTTGGCAAATACTTTCTAATCCGATTCCGTTTATTCCGTTTTGCGGTTAACCGATTTCTCCCTTATAATCGCTTACATTCACTTTGATTTGCCGCCGAAATTTGCGATCGGATAATAAAAACCGCTTTGAAGGCGGTTTTTACGAGCGAAAGGCTGAGTAATCTACGTTAGTGATATAATAAAAGTAAACGCCGCGTTTTTGCTCTTCGTCGTTTTGCGCCCAAAACCGACTTTGATTATCTCTTCGTTTATACTATGATTTGTAATCAGTTTAAATAAATTCTCAGTTTATCCAACTGCTCCTTAACGACTTTTCTTCCGTTCAAACCGTTAAGAGGCGTTGAAACGCCTATACTTTCAAGTCCGTCAACTATCTGAGCCGCTTTACGGTATCCTACCGAAGTACAACGTTGAAGCATCGAAATCGATACAACATCATTCTTTTCAATCAAATCGCAAATAAAAACAACTCTTTCTTTGATATCTTTATTGTTATCGAGATAGTTAATAAGTTGTTTTTCGTCCGCGTTATCGATCAAAACACTTTTTGCTACGTTAAAAAACTCTGCGTACTTTTTCTCGGTGCAGTCCTCTGTCTTGGGTTTTTGTGAGTCAATACTGTTTTTTGCCGCCTTTTCGTCAAGCGCTTCTAATCTTTCTTCTATTTCGGAAATGATTTCCTCCGTTTCCCCTACTTCGTCTTCCCGTTTTTCGTAAGCTTTTACGTCGTCTTTATCGGGTTCTTCGTCTTCAAGGTCGCTTAATTTTTCTTGATATTCTTCAAGAAGGTTCTCCAAAGCTTTCTTGCTCATTTTATCAATGTTTAGCGCACTGCGTAGACAATATTTCACTTGAACTTTTCCCTTTTCGTCTTTCGTAAATCTGACTATAAGCTCTAAGTTTTCACTCATATCGTTAGCCATTTCTTTCAACAAATCTTCAATATCGAACGAACCGTTCAAATCTTCCCACGTAATGTTAAACTTTTCTTCACGAACTTTTGTACCTTTCTTCATTATCTTATCTCCTTTTTATATTTTTCTCGATATGTTTTTACTTGCTCAACGGATTATCGGTTTTCCCTTATTATTTCCGCAATAAAGAAAAACAGGGGATAAAACGACACCTACAACAAGCGCAACTTAAAGCTATTTTGATTTTGTACTTTTATTATATCACTTTTAATCACTATTGTAAATAGTC